>CAZQJF010000017.1:0-14602 GCA_964593735.1 uncultured Streptomycetaceae bacterium
AGACAACGAAGAGCTAATTTGATCTTGAATTATTAAATCTGCGTTTATCGGCGTGTATCTGCGGCCAAGAATCGCCCTTGACCTTGTTCTGGAACGCGAGGCATCTGGTGTACGGCATGCTCGACATAGAAGTGCCGATGATCGCGGCGGTCAACGGGCCGGCCAAGCGGCACGCGGACCTCGCGCTGATGTGCGACATCGTCATAGCCGCCGACGACGTCACGTTCGAGGACACCGCGCATTTCGCGAACGGCAGCATTGCGCCCGGCGACGGCATCAATGTGATGTACACGCTGTTGATCGGACTGAACCGCGCCCGCTACCTCATGCTGACCGGCCAGGTGCTGAACGCGAAGGAAGCGAAGGACCTGGGCCTGGTGGCCGAGCTGATGCCGCGAGCGCAGCTTCTGCCACGCGCCTGGGAGCTCGCCCGGCAGCTGGCGAAGAAGTCCGACATGCTGCTGCGCTACACACGCAAGGTCCTCACGCATCCCCTGAGGAGAGCGATGGACGACGGGCTGCCGCACTACCTGGGGATGGAAGCCCTGTCGACGCTCGACCGGGCGCAGGGACGGTGAGGACGCCCGGCCAACCCTGAAATTCCGCGGCGGGGGGCACCGCGTCGTGCGCCGCCGGTGACTACATAGTGGAATCGGGGGCGAAAGCTCCGCTGAAGTGCTGCATAATTAGGGCCCTTTACCGCTCCTGTACCAAGGACGGTTTCGACTGGCCTGGAACAGTCCACATTGAAGGAACGCTAGCTATGAATACGACATCGGCTGCCGAAACCGGCGCCACCAGCGAAGGAACGACCGGCCTGCCGCTTTCCGGCGTCACCGTGCTCGACCTTACGCTGGCCCGCGCGGGTCCGACCTGCGTGCGGCATCTCGCCGACTGGGGCGCGAACATCATCCGCATCGAGCCGCCCGAAACGGGCAGCGAAGATCTCACCGGCCGGCGCGAGGGATTCGATTTTCAGAACCTGCATCGCAACAAGCGCATGATGCGGCTCAACCTCAAGACGCCCGAGGGCCTCGCGGCTTTCATGCGGCTGGTCAAAGACGCGGATGTGATCATCGAGAACATGCGCGCGGCGGTGAAGCACCGGCTCGGCGTGTCGTACGACGACGTGCGCAAGGTGAATCCGCGTGTCGTCTACGGGAGCATCAGCGGCTTCGGCCAGACCGGCCCGTACGGCAAGCGCGCGGGCGTCGACCAGATCGTGCAGGGCATGGGCGGACTGATGTCCGTCACCGGCCTGCCCGGACAGGGGCCCGTGCGCGTGGGCCTGCCGATAGCGGACCTGACGGCGGGCAACCTTCTCGCCCTCGCGGTCATGATGGCGCTGTTCGACCGTACCCGCACCGGCGTCGGCCGCTGGGTGCACACCAGCCTGCTCGAAGCGCAGGTCTTCATGATGGATTTTCAGGCGGCACGTTGGTTGATGGACAAAGAGGTGGCAAAGCAGGCCGGCAACGATCATCCCACCGGCATCCCCACGGGCGTTTTCCCTTCCAGCGACGGGCACTTCAACATCGCGGCGTCCTCGTCGCGGGTGTTCGGGCGCTTCTGCGACGCCATCGGCAAGCCCGAATGGAAGGACAAGCCGGAATGGAACAGCTCGGCTAAGCGCAGCGCCGAGCGCAAGGCGATCAACGCGGCGATCGGCGAAATCACGCGCACCAGGCCGGCGGCGCATTGGGTCGAGCTGTTCGAGGAAGCCGGCGTTCCGTGCGGGCCGATCAATACCATGGACCAGGTGTTCGCGGACCCGCAGGTGCAGCATCTCGGCATCGCGTCGCCGGTGTCCAGCGGGCGGCGGGGCACGTTCAACCTGGTCGGCTCTGCCATCAACATGGAAGGGGTGAAGAAGGGCATCCGCAGCCCCACGCCGGAAGCCGGGCAGCACACCGACGAGATACTGCGCGGCGTAGGCTACACGGCGGCGGAAATCGACACCATGCGGGCCAACGGCGTCGTTTAGGGACTGTTGCATAGCGGCCGCAACAGTCCCTGACTCAGACAAGGATGTGAGGGGATCAGCGGAGATATCCGTCACGTTGTCGCCGATCAACCAAGGAGCGTATACACACCATGAACACCGATACCATCAGCATGAACACCGCTACGATCAGCAGCGACAAGATACTGTCGAAAAAGAATGGCCCGGTCGGGTCCCTGATCTTCAACAACCCGGAAAAGCGCAATGCGATCTCGCCTGAAATGTCGCAGGCGGCGGCGCAGGTGCTCGAGGATTTCGCCGCCGACAGCGCGATCCGGGTGATCGTCCTGTCCGGAGCGGGCGACAAGGCATTCGTTTCCGGCGCCGACATCTCCAAGTTCGAGGCCGCCCGCGCCACCCCGGAGCAGCTGGAGAAGTGGAACAAGGTATCGGCCCGGTTTCGCGATCTGCTGCGCAGCGTCGGCAAGCCCACGATCGCCATGATCCGCGGCTATTGCGTAGGGGGCGGATTGGGCGTGGCACTGAACTGCGACCTGCGCATTTGCACCGATGACGCGCAATTCGGCATCCCGGCCGCGAAGCTGGGGATAGGCTACGCCGCAGAAGCGGTGGGCCGGCTCGTCAACCTGGTGGGACCGTCCGCCGCCAAGGACATCCTCTACACCGGCCGGCGCATGCAGGCGCAGGAAGCGCTGCGGCTGGGCATCGTGAATTACGTGGTTGCGCCGGCCGAGCTCGAAGCATTCGTTGCGTCCTACGCCAGCACCATGGCCGGCAATGCGCCGCTCTCGCTCATCGCGGCCAAGCGCGTGGTCGACGAGCTGATGAAGGATCCGGAAGAGCGCGACACCGCCCTGTGCGAGCGCGTGGTTGCCGATTGCTTCGGCAGCAAGGACTATATCGAGGGGCGGCGCGCCTTCATGGAAAAACGCAAGCCGGCGTTTACGGGAAAGTAACGAGCAGCAAGTTCAAGAAACATTTGCCACGGAAGCACACGGAAGCACACGGAAAACATAACGAGTAACCGGCCATTACATTATTCAGGGTTTCGGTGTATCTCGTCGGGCCTTGCGCCCAGTTCCGTGTCTTTCCGTGTGTTTCCGTGGCTGATCTTCTTGTTTTAAACTTTTCTCGCATCGGATTCTGAAACGGCCCGTCTTGCCTGCAGGATCGCAAGCGTGCGGGCCATTTCATTCGTCTGGATCATCAGCGCTTCATCGGCCCCCAGGCCCGGCTTGGACAGCATGAAATCGGGCTGGCAGGCGAGACCCATGTGCGTCGAAATGCGCGTCGAGTGGTCAGTCTCGTTCGCGGTACCGCCCAGGCATGCCCCCATGCCGTGCGACTTGCAGTAAAGCACGGCTTCGATCGTATTGTGGATGCTGCCGAGGTCCGGCGTCTTGATCTGCACGAAATCCGCAGCTCGCGCTCCGGTAAAGCGCTTGATGTCGCCCAGGGTATTGCACCATTCGTCGGCGATCAGGCCGACATCGATGCCTTTTTTCCCCAGCAATTCCCGCAGCGCACGGAATTTCTCGATCTGCTCTTCCTGTGTGGTCGCGATCATCGGCGATTCGACCAGCAGCTGGTAGGGGCCGGCTTCCATACGAAGCCGGCCCAGATAGTCGGCGAGAGGCTCGATGCTCATGGAGAACAGCTCCCCCAGGGTTCCGTAGAGATCCACGTGGATCCGCGGGTGATAGTCCGCATCGCCGATTTCCCCGATGCGCGCCGCGACCCGGCGCACGAACGCCGCCAGCTTCTCTCCGTGAAGCCCGACGTGCTCGGCCACGATCTGGAACGAAGCATGCGGCAGGAGCTCCACGCGCTTCAGTATTACCCGGTCGAGCTGCCCGGCGTCGTCCTTGTGGCACGAGGCGAGGATAGGGATAGGCGCGGTCGCGATCGTGCTGCCGTACTCGCGGGCGATAACCTCGGCCATCGTCTGCTTGTGGCTCAACGCGGTCGCGTGCAGCAGCGCCTGGCTGATTCCGTAGCGTATCGCGGTATGGAGCCGGTTGCCGCCGAGCGTATAGCCGTCCATTTCCTCGGCGTTCGGCCTGAACGTCACTACGTCCCGGCCGCACAATGCTGCCGCAACCTCGCCGCGCACATAATCGATGTGGTCTTTCGCATTGAAGGCCGGATCCCGGCCGGCAACGCCTGCGAGGATCACGTCGGCGCAGTCGCCGAATGCGATCTGGCCGTCTTCCAGCACGAGCATCACGGAGATGATCGTGGCCGGCTCTATGATCCTGGTGAACCCCGGCGACATCGGTTTGCCCCGGTACAGGCTGCCGTCAGGGGTCGCCGTGCCGGACTTGATCGCCATCAGATCCCGGTGCATGTAGCCGGACCGGCCGGCCGCGCAGATGACCTGCTTGATCTTCTGACTAGAAGCCATCTCAAAAGCCCATTTGAGCCGCAGATAAACGCAGATGCACGCAGATTTCAAAGTCCAAATTCATTCTGCGGTTCAAGTTGATTTTAAGATAGGTTCTATTCAACTCATCACTCAACGGCGGCCTCCGAAGGAATAACGTAAGTTCTCGGCTTAGCCATGTCGGCCGCCCTGCGCGCAGCCTCTGAACCGAACCAGCAATAACAACATCTACTTGTCGGCTGCTCTGCGCGTCTCCGCGGTCGCATCCCCGCAAGCGGGGCCCCTGCTCAACGCTCCAACGCGCCCACCTTGCGGTCACATCCCCGATGAAGCCCCGGGGCCCTGCTCCGCCCCTCGACGCGCTCCTTCGGAACCAGGAGCTGCAGGCTGTAGGTGTCGCACCCCACAGTGCCCGCGCAGCCATGGCCGCGCAGCAGCTCATCGGCCAGCAGAGCGTCGCGCGCGCTGTTCACCGCCTCTAGCGAGACGCCCTCCAGGACGACGATCCAGTTCGGGATGATCGTGGGACGTCCCTGCCGCTCCACCGGCACCATGCTGCTCGCCGCTTTGTCCGCAACCAGGAGATGCGCGCCCACGATGTCCGGCCGGGCAGCTGTGCCCGGCAATGCATCTTCTGCCAGGTAGCGGTGCAATGCATCCTCACCACCGTCCCGCGGGTCGAAACGCAGGGTGAGAGCGTAGCCCCCCGTGCCGATACCGAACGAGGCCCGGATGATCGCGAGGCCCCGGACGCTGTTCCTGACGAAGGGCGTGGTGCGCAGCGTCAGCGGGCTCGGCTGATTGGCCTTGGCGAGGTAGTCCGCGCCGGTCACTACCGCGAGGTCGTCGACCTCGTAGAGCACGAGAAAATCGCGTTGCGCGCGGGCTGCCAGGTAGCGGCGGCCGCGCTGGTAGCCGGGGATGGCGACGCGCCCGACCATGTGCTCGCGGCTGTGCCACGCGTAGTAAGCCGGGCGGTGCTCGGGGGCGACGTCGCTCCAGTTGATCATTACCGCTTTGCCGGCAAGCATGACGTCGAGCTATCCCAGAAACAAGAATGGAAACTAGTGTATCAGCACTCATTTGGCTATCCGCGCAGTCTGGTCCACAATTCGCACTGACAGAAGAATGAGATCGCAAAGCGGAGAAGGGCATCGAGGAAGCCCAGTGTCACGGTGAACTTTTCTTGCGATCTTCTTGCTTCATGCCGCGGGCGCTGCCTCCGTTGCATGCCCCGTCAAACAGCAACTGGAGGAACATCATGAGGCACCCGGAGCGTCTGATCGCGCTCGCAGCGATTTTTGGTCTTGCCGGCCCGGCGGAAGCGCAACCATACCCGTCCAAGCCGATCCGCATCATCGTACCGGTCGCTCCCGGCGGCGGCCTGGATTTCGTCGCCCGGCTCGTGGGGCACCGTCTCACGGAGGCGGTCGGGCAGCAGATCATCGTGGAGAACCGTCCCGGCGGGGGCAGCACGATCGGCATAGAGCAGGGCATGAGAGCCGTGCCCGACGGCTACACGCTGTTGATGGTGTCTCCTACGTATTCGATCAATCCCAGTCTCTATCCCGTCAAGTTCGACCCGCTTGCCGACTTCACGCCGATCATCGAGGTCGCACGCAACCCGTACGTCATCGCCGTACATCCGTCGCTGCCGGCGCGCAGCACGAAGCAACTGATCGCGCTGGCGAAATCCCGGCCCGGGCAGATCACTTACGGTAGCAGCGGCCAGGGCACCATCGTGCACCTGACGACCGAGCTTTTTCTCTATATGGCGGGCTTGAAGATGACGCACGTGCCCTACAAGGGCGGTGGGCCGGCGTTGCAGGACTTGGTCGCAGGACACATTCAGCTCGTGTTTGCTACGTCGCAGACGTCGCTGCCGCAGGTGAAGGCGCGGCGACTGCGCGCGCTCGCAGTGACGACACCCGAGCGCATAGCCGCCGAGCCGGATCTCCCGACGATTGCCGAGTCCGGTGTGCCCGGCTATGCCGTTACCAACTGGCTGGCGCTCATCGGTCCGAAGGGAGTCCCCCGCGCTATCGTGGATCGCCTGAACGGGGAGACGACAAAAATCCTGAAACACAAGGAGTTCGAGGAGCGGCTGCAGACCGCCGGCGTATCGCCCGCCGGCGGTACGCCCGAGCAGCTGTACGAGAAGGTCCGCAGGGAGATCGAGCAATGGAGGCAGGTGGTGGTGCGCGCGGGCATCAAGATCAACTGAACACCAATAGGTTCAGGAATAGATTGAGCCGCAGATAAACGCAGATAAACGCGGATAAGATCAAAGGCAAAATTAGCCAGAGATGGACATAGATTTTGAATTTCATCTGCGTGCATCTGCGTGTATCTGTGGCCAAGTCCTGCTTTTTGTTTTTCCGATATGTTCTACATACTTGAATAGGTGACGAAGTGGCGAAAAAGAGCAGAAAACCGGAACCGGCCGAGATCTCACCGGTGATGCGCGCGGTTTCGGCTTACATTGCGGGCGCGCTGAAGAAGCCGCTGCCGGAGGCGGTGGTCGAAATTACCAAGCACCATCTGCTCGACACCCTGGCGGCCATGGTCTCCGGCTCGCGCCTGCTGCCGGGCGAGAGAGCCATTGCCTACGTGAAGGCGCAGGGCGGCGCCCGCGAGGCAAGCGTTCCGGGGACGCGTATCGTGACGACCGTCGTCAACGCCGCCCTGGCGGGCGGCATGCTCGCGCACGCCGACGAAACGGACGATTCTCACGCGCCTTCGCTCACGCACCCGGGCTGCGGCATAGTGCCGGCGGCGCTCGCCATGGCCGAGCGCGAGCAGGCCGGCGGTACGGCGCTCGTACGCGCCGTCGCGCTGGGCTACGACATCGGGACCCGCCTTTCGAAGTCGCTGGGCGGGTATGAGTTTTCCGAGGCCGGGCACGATACGCACAGCTTCGGACCGATGTTCGGCGCCGCCGCCGCCGCCGGCGCGCTCGCCGGCATCGATGCCGGTCAGGTGCGCCACATGCTTTCGTATACGGCCCAGCAGGCGTCCGGCCTGTCGAACTATGCCCGCGACACCGAGCACGTCGAGAAAGCGTTCATATTCGGCGGCATGCCGGCGCGCAACGGCGCTGCGGCGGCCACCATGGTGGCCTCGGGCATGACCGGGATAGACGATTCGTTCTCGGGCCAGAGAAATTTCTTTTTCGCATTCGGACCGAAGAGCGATCCGGAAACGCTGGCGCGGGGATTGGGAGAGAACTACGAGATCGTCAACACGAACATCAAACGCTGGTCGGTGGGCAGTCCGATCCAGGCGCCGCTCGATTCGCTGTCCGAGCTCATCAAGGCGCACAACCTGAAGGCGGCAGACGTCGAGAAAGCGGTCGTCCGCGTTTCGCACCGGGGCGCCAATACGGTGAACAACCGCGAAATGCCCGACATCTGCATGCAGCACATGGTGGCCGTCATGCTGCTGGACGGCACCGCCACGTTCGCGGCCGCCCACGACGAGAGACGCATGCGGGACCCGAAGGTGCTGGAGGTGCGCCGCCGCGTCGAGCTGTATGGCGACGACGAGCTGCAGCGCTTGATGCCGAGCCGCCAGGGCATCGTGGAGCTGAAGCTGCGCGACGGCCGGGAGCTGCGTCATCACACCAGGGCCGTGCGCGGCACCGCGGAGAACCGGATGACGCGCGCGGAAGTGGAAGAGAAGTGCCTCCCGCTGCTCGCCGGAGTTCTCGGCAGGAAGCGCGCGCGCGGCGTGATCGACGCCGTCTGGCGCATCGAGCGCGTGGGCAACGTGCGCGCGCTGCGTCCGCTGCTCAGGGGTTGATCAGTACCCGGCTCAGGCGGCCGACAGCCCCAGGCGCCCGGGAAGGGTAGCCGGCTCGCGCTTCGGCGGCAGCGCGAGCACGCGCTCGAATTCCGCGGCAGCGACCGGCTTGCTCCGGTAGTAGCCCTGGTATTCGTCGCTGCCGAGCGCGTGCAGGAGCCGCAGTTGATCCCGTGTTTCCACCCCTTCGGCGACCACCTTGAGCCTGAGACTGTGCGCCATCGCGATGATCGCGCTGACGATCGCGGCGTCGTCCGCGCTTTCCGAGAGGTCGCGGACGAAGGACCGGTCGATCTTCAGCGTGTGGAGCGGGAACCGCTTGAGGTAGCTCAAGCTGGAATAGCCCGTGCCGAAATCGTCGATCGAGATGTGAACGCCCATCCTGGCAAGCTGCTCGAGGGTCACGATGGCTTCGGAGGCCTTTTGCATCACCACGGATTCCGTGATCTCCACTTCCAGATACTGGGGAGCCAGTCCGCTCTTCTTCAGAGCCTGCGCCACGCATTCCAGCAGGTTCTTCTGGTGGAATTGAATCGCGGAGATATTGACCGCGACCCGCACCTTCGGCAGCCCCTTGTCATGCCACGCCTTGGTCTGCCGGCACGCCTCCTGCAGCACCCATGCGCCGATCGGGATGATGAGGCCGGTCTCCTCGGCCAGCGGGATGAAATCGCCGGGCATGATCAACCCTTTCTGCGGGTGGTGCCAGCGCAGCAGCGCCTCCATGCCGACGGTTTCGTTGGACACGACGTTCACACTGGGCTGGTAGTGCAGTTCGAACTCGCCGCGCACCAGGGCGTGGCGCAGATCGTTTTCCATTTCCATCCGCTCGGGGAGGCACGTGGCGGTATCATCGCTGAAGAACTGGAAGTTGTTGCGGCCCGATCTCTTGGCGTTGTACATCGCCGCGTCGGCGTTGACGATCAGCGTGCGGGCATTCTGGCCGTGATGGGGAAACATGCTGATGCCGATGCTGGGCGTGACCACCATCTCGTGCGCCAGGATCCGGAACGGCTGGGCGAGCGATTCGACGATTTTTCCGGCGACCCTCGCGGCGTCATCCTGCGAGACCCCTTGCAGCAGGACCACGAACTCGTCTCCGCCGAGGCGCGACACCGTGTCGGCCGATCGCACGGCCGCCTGCAGCCTGTCGGCAACCCCCTTCAGCAGCTCGTCCCCCACGAAATGACCGAGCGTATCGTTCACCGCCTTGAAGCGGTCGAGATCCACGAACAGCACCGCGCACAGGCTGCGCGAGCGCTGGGCGTTTGCGATCGCCTGGCCCATCCGGTCCTCGAGCAGGAGCCGGTTGGGCAGCTTGGTCAGCCCGTCCTGGAGGGCCATGCGCTGCAGCTCTTCGTTCGCTTCCTTGAGCGAGGCCGCCATCCGGGCGGTCTTGGAGGCCATGTGGGCGTCGTAAACCGAAAGCGCCAGCGTCACGCACAGAATGAGGAAGGTGAACCCGGCCATCGTGCCCGCCATCCAGGAATTGTCGACGCTCGGTCCCGTCAGGCAGATCGAATCGGGCGCGAAGCGCGCTGCCGCCATGCCGGTGTAGTGCATGCCGGTGATGGCGAAGCCCATAATGACCGCGCTGCCCAGCTTCGCGTACACCATCCATTTCTCGCTTCCCCGCAGGTTGAAAGCGATCCAGAGCGCAACGTGGGAGGCGATGATGGCGATGGCGATCGATGCCACGAGCAGCAAGGCGTCGTACTGTATGGCTGGGAACATCTCCATTGCCGCCATGCCGGTGTAATGCATGGCGCCGATGCCGAGGCCCATCAGCACGCCGCCGACCAGCAGATTTTTCGTGCTCAGGGTGCTGCGCGTGACCGTGTACAGCGCGAAATAGGAAACGACGATGGCGATGACCAGCGATATCAGGGTTATGGGCACGTCGTAGCCCATGGGGATCGGCAGACTGAAGGCGAGCATCCCGATGAAGTGCATGGACCAGATGCCCATGCCCATCGAAAACGCTCCACCGATGAGCCACATCCGTGCGGAGTGGCCCTTCGACGCAGTGATGCGGGTCGCGAGGTCGAGCGCCGTATACGACGCAAAGATCGCGACGATCACGGAAAGCAGCACCAGCCAGTAGCTGTAAGATCCTGTCACAAAACTCCCCTGTCAGCAGGCACCCATGCGCATTCTATACGCGCGGGTGTCGGGAATTGATCGGGTAGATACCCGGGACAGCCCCGGGGAACACCCTAGAGCGCCCCGGGGGGGCATGAAAGCGTGCCATTTCTCACGTTGAATGACGCGTTTCGCTATCATGTCCGAATGCGAACGGTGCAAAGCACAATGAATGCCAGTTCAGGTATCCCGCGCAGGCGCTTCTTGGGTATTCTCGCCGGCGCTGCGGCCCTGGCTCCCCTGGTGACCGCCGCCCAGGTCCTGTCGAAACGGCCGGTGCGGATCGTCGTGCCCTATACGCCGGGGACCGGCCCCGACATCGTCGCGCGATTGCTGGGGCCGAAACTTCAGGCGCGCTGGGACCAGCCGTTCTTCGTCGAAAACCGCGCGGGCGCCTCGGGCACGATAGGCGCCGAATACGCGGCAAAGGCGCCGCCGGATGGACACACCATCATGGTAGGCCCCGCTTCGGCGCTCACCGCGCCGCATCTCTACAGGAAGCTCGGATACGACGTTCTCAAAGACCTCGCGCCCATCACGAGCGTCGCGTCGACGAGCCTCGCGCTGGTGGTTCACAAATCGCTGCCGGTGAACAACCTGCAGGGCTTCATCCGCTTCGCGAAGGCGCGTCCGGGACAGTTGAATTACGGCTCGCCCGGCAACGGCACTCACCATCATCTTTGCATGGAGCTGCTCAAACTGCGCGCGGGGCTCGACGTGGTGCACGTGCCGTACAAGGGCACCGCCGGCGCGGTGATCGATTTGATCGCCGGCCACATACCCACGATGTTCGTGCCGATACACGTGGCGCTGCCGATGTGGAAGGCCGGCCAGGTGAAGATGCTCGCGCAGAGCCTGCGCGGGCGCCATCCGCTCTTCAAAGAGATCCCCTCGCTGCACGAGCAGGGGGTGGACGGCTACGACGTGGACTTGTGGATAGGCGCGTGGGCGCCCGCGGGCATGGGCGCGCAGCTGCTCGGCCGCTACAACTCGGAGATCCGGGCTATCGTCGCGCAGCCCGACATGCGCGAGCTGCTCGCGAGCCAGGGCCTCGTGCCCAACACCATGACGCCGGAAGAGTTTGCGAAGCTCGTCAGGGACGAGTATGACAAGTGGGGCAAGGTTATCCGCGAAGCGAAGATTGCTGCTGACTGAGCGGCGTGACGGATAGGGCGTGACTGGTGCGGCGTGAGAAGTAAGGACGCTTCACCTGGGACGCCTTCATCCGGGACGCTCTATCTGGGACGCCTCATCAAGCACCGCGTTCAGTCCGGCGTCGAACTCACCATCGATGAGCACGAACAGGATCCGGCAGGGCTTGTCGGAGCGGTTGGCCCAGGAGTGGCTGGTGCCCCGCTGTATCACGACGTCACCCGCCTTCAGCACCACGTCCTCTTCGTCGAGGATCAACGTCAGCTCGCCTTCGAGGATGACCGCGTAGTCCACCGTCTCGGTGCGGTGCATGATCGGATGGCGCCCGCCGCGCCCGTGCATGGACGCGTTCTCGTTGCCCATGGCCTTGAATATCTCGCGCGCCGTTTCCGGGGAGAGATTGCGGATCTCCTCGGTCTCCGGCGCCCATTCGGCGACGCGTATCACCGTGCCCCCGGGGACAGGATGTATGGTGCCCGGACCGCCGACCGTCGGGTCGGGCTCGGTGATCCCGATCGGCGCGGGCGTCGCGCTCGTGCGCCAGACTTCCGTTGACTTGTGGCCGGGGCGCAGCGGATTGGTCTTGAGCGTGGGCGTCAATCCGTCAGAAATGACGACGGCCCTGCCGGTTTGGTCGTGGCCGGTGACTACGCGTCGGATGAAGCCGGGCATTCTTGTCTCAAAAGGGTGGCTCGTTTCTCGTTACTCGTTTTTCGCTGTTTTGACTCTTGCTCAAAGGTGCCAGTCGCGAACTGAAACGGATAACGAACACGAGTAACGAACAACGAGTGACGAGCAACGAATCACTCCGGCTGTATCCCCGCCACCTGCACCAGCTCGGCATAGCGCTTGATCGAAGCTGCGACGAACGACTTGAATTCCGCGGGTGGTCGGCCGTCGGGAGTCACGTTGAGCGCCGCGAGGCCGTCGCGCACGCCGCGATTGCCCAGTGCCGCCCCGATCTCAGCGTGCAGCCTGGCGACGATGGCCGCCGGGGTCTTCGCGGGCGCGAACAGGCCGTACCAGCTTGGGGTGAGCTCCATGCCGGTCACCCCCGACTCGATCATCGTGGGAACGTCCGGCAGCAGCGGCGCGCGCGCGGGGCCGTTGTAGGCGAGCGCGCGCACACGCCCGGACTTGACGGCCCCTATGATGGTCGCCGGGTTGGTAAGCGCCATCTGGATCTCGCCGCTGATCAACGCGATCGTCATCGGGCCGCCGCCTTTGTACGGCACGTGGACCATGTTCGTGCCCGTGCGCACGCTGAAGAGCGCGCCGGCGAGGTGGGTCACGTTGCCGACGCCCGATGTGCCGTAGGCGAGCTTCGCGCCCGGCTGCTTCGCGAGCCGGATCAGTTCCTGCACCGATTGCGCGGGGAGCGTCGGACTCGTAACCAGCAAGAGCGCCTCGGACATACAGAGGTTCGTGACCGGTTCGAAGCTCCGGACCGCATCGAAAGGCAGCTTGCGGTAGATGCTGGGATTGATGGCAAAGGACGCCGACGTGACGAGCAGCGTATAACCGTCGGGATTGGCCTTGGCGACGAGGTCGGCTCCCACGATGCCGTTCGCGCCCGGGCGATTGTCGAGGACCACCGGGTGGCCGAGCTGAGCAGTGAGCTGCCGGCTCACGACCCGCGCTATCGTGTCGGGCGCGCCGCCGGGGGCGAATCCCAATACCCAGCGCACCGGGCGCTCCGGATAGCTGTGCGCCGGGACGGTGAGCGCCATCAGGAGCGCCGCCAGCAACGGCGAGGCGACAAGTCTTCTGTTTTGCACGGCCATTTCTTCCTCGCTAGGATTGTGTCGGACTTGGTTCCGACACAATCCTCAGGCAAAACCGCCCGCAGGCCAACCGTGTGAAATCGGGGACAGACCCGGGTCTGTCCCCGATTTCACGGCTTCTGAATGATGCCGACCGCCCTGAGGAACTCCAGCTGCTCGGTCCGGCGCTGGGCCAGGTGCTTGGCGAACTCGGCGCTGCCCATCCAGATGCGCTCGAACATGTTCTTCTCGGAATGCTCCTTCCACTGCTCGGTGTTGTAAACCCGCTCGATGATTCCCTCCATCCGCGCGGCCGCCTCCTTCGGCACGCCGCCCGGCAGTGCGAATCCACGCCCGGTGCCGACATGGAGGTTGATGCCCAGCTCCATCAGCGTCGGCGCGTCCGGCACGATCGGCAAGCGCTTGAGTGAGGTCACGGCGAGCACGCGCAGTTTCTTCCCTTGCACCGCCGCGTAGCCTTCGCTGATGTTCTCGGTGGTGAACTGGGTATGGCCACCCATCACCTGGATGATGGCGTCGCCGCCGCTCTTGAACGAAACCGTCCTGAACTTCGCGCCGGTTTCGCGCTCGAGCAGCCACACGAGCATGCGTCCGGAGCCTCCGGGGGAGGTGACGCTCGCCACGACCGACCCGGTTGCGGACTTGCCGGCGGCGATGAGATCCTTCAGCGTCTTGTACGGCGAGTCGGCCGGGACCATCACGGCCTGCGGATCCGAAGCCACGAACGCGATGGGGGTGAAATGCTCCATGTTGATGCCCAGCTCGGGCCGCAGCGTCTGCGTGAGCAGCGCGAGCGTGGCCACCGTCATCATGGTGTGCGGCTCGCCGTACTTGCTCTTGATGTAGGTATAGGCGATCGCCCCGCCGCCGCCCGGTCGGTTGATGACGTTGACCGGCTGGCTGACGATCTTCTCGCGCGTCATGATCTCCGCGACTACCCGGGCGAAGAGGTCGGTGCCCCCGCCCGGCGAAGTGTGTACGACCAGCTCGATCGGCTTGGACGGAAAAGTCTGCGCGGCGGCCGTGGTGACGGCGAGCGCAAGGGCAAGGATGAAGGAGGAAGGATGAAAGATGAAGGATTTTCTGGTCTGCTCAACGCGCATTGCGGCTTCTCCAGTAAGGTCAAAAACATGAAATGATCGTCACAGCGGGTGCCCTGCGCCACCCCCTCGACGCGTTGCCTCAGGGCTTGCCGTCGTGCGAGCAGACGGCAACGACGGCGGGACTCGTGGACCGATTGCTCCAGGCGTGGTTGCTGCCGCGCAGGATCGCGACGTCCCCCGCCTTCAAGCGCACTTCCTGCGTGTCCAGCACCAGCGCGATCTCGCCTTCCAGCACGATTGCGAATTCGAGCGTGCGCGTTTTCTGCATGTAGGG
>CAZQJF010000018.1:0-14528 GCA_964593735.1 uncultured Streptomycetaceae bacterium
CCGTGCTCGCCGCCGCCGAGCGCTGGCGCGAGCGCATGGAAGCCAACCCGGACCGCTTCATGCGCCAGGTCCTGCCTTCTGCCCTGCGCGCCGCCGCCGCGCGTCTTGCGCGCTTCGTGCATGCCAGGGAGCGGGATCTGGTTTTCGTCGAGAACGCGACGGCGGGCATGAACGCCGTCCTGCGTTCGCTCGAATTCCGGCGCGGTGACGAGATTCTTGCCACGACGCTCACCTACAACGCGGTGCGCCAGACCCTGCGCGAGGTGTGCCGCCGGACGGGCGCGAAGCTCGTCGAGGCCGCTATCGTTCTCCCGGTTCACGATGAGGCTGCACTATTCGCTCCGCTGGAACGGAAAATCGGCAAGCGCACCCGGCTGGTGGTGCTCGACCACATTGCCTCGCCGACCGGGCTGATCTTTCCGGTCAGGCGCCTTGCCGCCCTCGCCCGCGCGCGCGGCGCGAAGGTCCTGGTCGACGGGGCGCACGCGCCCGGCCAGCTCGCTCTAGACGTTCCTGCGCTCGGCGTGGACTGGTATGCCGGCAACTGCCACAAATGGCTGTTCGCGCCCAAAAGCTGCGGTTTTCTCTGGGCCCGCCGCTCCGCGCAGGCCGGAATACACCCGCCGGTCATTTCGCACGGCTACGGCGCCGGCTACACCGCCGAGTTCGACTGGACGGGGACGCGGGATTTTTCCTCTTGGCTCGCAGTGCCCGATGCGCTGGATTTTTTCCGCCACATGAATCCTTCGCGCGTGCGCGCCCACAACCACCGGCTCGCGGTCGACGCGGCCCAACGGCTTGCGGCGGCATGGGGCACGCCTCTCGACGGCCATCCCCGACTGCACGGCTCGTTGATCGCGGTACGGCTGCCCCAAACGCTCCAGCACCACGACGCCCCGCAACTCGTTGCGCGGATCCTTGCCCGTGACCGCGTCGTCGCCGCCATCAATCCCGTTGATGGCGCCCTGTGGGCGCGCGTTTCGGCGCAGGTCTACAACGTGCCGGGGGATTACGACAGGCTGCGCGCAGCGATTCTGAGGATGCGTGACTGATGCTACGTGACTGGAAGGGGCGTGACGGGTGCGGCGTGACGGATGCTGCGTGACGGGTGGGGCGAGACGATCTAAGGGGCCTCTGAGTACACGCTCGCACCATCGCCCCGGTACGACTCGTACATGTGCTCGAAGAGCGTCGCGCACTTTGCTGCGTAGAGTTCTTTCGTGTACGCGCGCGGCAGGCCTTCGTCGAGGGTGTCTTCAATCGCGAGGCGCACCTGGGCGCGCGCCTGGATTTTCTGACGCCACCCGAGAACCAGCAGCGTATTCAGCCGTGCTAACAATTGCTGCGCCACATTCTTGACCTCCTCCCGTTCCTCGGCCGATAGCTCAGGGCCAGGACGGGTCAGGATGTCGAAAACAGTCAACTCCTCCTCGCTCAGATGCTCGCGCACGTGCCGGCCCTGCTCTTCCGTCAGCGTCCTGGTGAGGGCCAGAAGGTCGCGGAAGATCTCCTCGATGTTGCGGCTGCCGCTGTTGTAGGCGTCGATCAACTCCTCGAACTTGGCTAAGTAGTCGGCCCGCGTGCGGTTGAGGCGCACCATGCGCTCCAGCTGCGCCTTGACCGCCGCCTTGAGTCGTTCCAGGTCGCTGCTGGTCGGCTTCTTCTTGTCGAAACGCTTTGCAAGCGCATCGAAGTCGATCTTCGACAGGTCGATGCCGTATCCGCTGGCCGCGCTCTTGATCTTGAAGGGTTCGGCCCCGATGGACCGGTCCAGGAGTTAGCACGACGTGTGTGCCGGCACTGGCGAAATGTTCGCCGAGGAAGGCGAAGCCATGCTTGATTTGAAGGAGGTCGCCAAGTCTGCAATCTCGCCACTCAGTCACCGTCACGCCTCCAGAATCTCCGCTACATTGCCGGCTATGGTCTGTTCGAGTTCGCGGGCCTGGGCATTGAGGGCTTCAAGTTTCTCGTTCAGCGTTTCGAGATGTGCCACGGCGTGCCGAGGTGCCCGTCTTTTCGAGCTGCGCCCGGCGCTGCGCAAAGCGCGCTTCGGCGAAGCGGAGAAAGATCAGCCCGAGAACGGGCGTCGAGTACTGCCCCGCTTTCAGCCCGGAATTCGCCCGGAACTGGTCGGCGGCATCCCAGAGGCGCTTCTCAAGCGCGTCGTTGGCGGTGTCTTTCTCGGATGGCGCGACCCAGCGCATTTGCCCGCCTCCCCCGAACGGGCGCTTTCAGGCCGCGCGGGCGCGCACGCGCGGCTCGGCTTTCGGCCAAGTCGTGCGCTTCGCCACGCGCAGGTCGTATTCGGCCTGCAACCCCATCCAGATTTCCGGTGAGACACCGAAGTACTTGCCCAAACGCAACGCGGTGTCAGCGGTGATCGCGCGGTTGCCGCTCACGATTTCGCTGATGCGATTGGGCGGAACGTCGATCTCGCGCGCGAGCCCGTTGATGCTCACACCGAGCGGCTTCATGAACTCCTCGAAGAGAACTTCCCCGGGAGGAATCGGATTCAGCAGTTTGCCTGCCATATGTTCACCTAAGAGTGGTAGTCGACAATTTCGACTTCGTATGCGTGTCCGTCCGACCAGCGAAAGCAGATCCGCCACTGATCGTTGACGCGTATGCTGTGCTGGCCCTTGCGGTCGCCCTTAAGCGCTTCCAGACGGTTGCCCGGAGGAGCGAGCAGATCCTGGAGCGTGCGCGCCTGGCTGAAATACATGAGCTTGCGGCGCGCCGGCCGCTCTATCGCTCGAAAGCGCGCGACCTGCTTGTCCTGAAATAGCGCTTCCGTGTCGGGGGAACGGAAGGACTTGATCACTGGGTAAGGGTATTACGCGGCGCGTAATACGTCAAGCAGCCGCTACGCCAAGCACGGGTGGCCGTGGGCGCTCACTTGAGGACGTAGCGTCCGTGCTTCAAGCTACCCACTCGCTTGATCAGCCTGGCCTTGAGTAGCGGACGGATCAGATCCATCGCACCCTGCTTGGAAATGCGCAGGCCGTCCCAGATTTCGCGCGGGCTGAGACTGCCACGCGTCCGGAGCATTTGCAGCAACTGATCCTGTTTCGGACGCAGCACCAGTTGCGCCCGGCCTCTGGATGCCGAGAACTGCTACCCGTCGGTCAAGCGTGGGTCAAGTCGTGGGTCAAGCGGTTTTGCGCGCGATCGCCGCGGGCGGCGAATGCGGAAGCGGTAAGTGCGTTGCGCAGCCGCGGGCCTTGGCGAGCAGCGGAGGGAAGGAAAAACACGGAAAACAGGGACAGTCCCTGTCCTTCAAATACTGGGACTGTCCCTGTTTTCCGGTCCTGTTTTCTCTCGGCGAACCGGGGCGCCCTTTTCTTTGGCGACTTTCTTATTGGGCGAGCAAAAGAAAGTCGCCGGGCCCCGCGAGGGGGACCGTATACAGCCATTTCACCCCCATCCCAGCGGCCCCCTCGCGTGCTTCGCGGCTCTCCCCCCTGAAGGGGGAAGGAGGTCGTTGGAAGAGGTCTGTTCGGGCACCGCGCGCTTCCGCGCTACTCTCCTCTCCCCACCCATCCCCCGTGCACCGGGTGGTGCGAGCAGATGAACTCGATGAACGCCGGCCGGCCCTTGGCGTTCTCGTCGAACGCGCGCTTCAACGCCGGGATGATTTCCGCCGGCGCGCTCACGTCCTCGCCGTGAAATCCGACCGCGCGGGCCATGGACGCCATGCACGCGTTGCCGTGATCGGAAACCTTCCAGGTGTACGGGTCGTGGCCCGGGCCCCAGAATCCCGGTCCGTAGCCCGAGTAGCCGCCGTTGTTGATGTGGAGCGTCGTTATGCCGATCTTGTGCCGGGCCACCGCCTCGAAGTCGCCCATCATGTAGCACACGCCCGCGTCGCCCGTGACGTTCACGCATTGCCGGTCGGGGTACGCCAGCTTGGCGGCGATGGCGCCGGCCAGGCTGAAGCCCAGGGTCGATACGTTGCCCCAGCCGAGGAAGCCGCGCGGGATCTGCGACTCGTAGACCGTGCTCGTCTGGTCGCGCGTGTTGCCCGAGTCGGCGGTGACGAACGATTTCTTCGGATCGAGCACCTTCATGAGATCGCCGAGCACCCGGTAGGGGTTGATCGGCGTTTCGTTCGATTCCAGCCAGGGACGGAATTTCTCCCGAAAAACTTGCTTCGCGGCGCGGATCTCCTCGATGACTTCGGGCCGCTTGCGCGCGCCGCCCCCGCGGGCGGACACCTCGTCGGCCAGGGCCTTCAAGCTCAGCTTCGCGTCGCCGATCACGGCGTGGCTCGTTTCGAAGCTGCGGTTGATGTCGAGCATGTCCACGGTGCACTGCACGATGGTTTTCTTCGCCGGGTCGGGAACGGCGTGGCTGAACCGGTTGGGGAAGAGACTGGAGCCGATCGAAAAGAGCACGTCGCACTTGCGCAGGAAATGATCGGCATGCGAGCCGCGCACGCCGACGGACAGCGGATGGTTCTCGGGAAACGCGCTCTTGCCCTTCAAGGTCGTCAGCACCGGCACCTGTAGCAGCTCGGCGAATTGCTTGAGTTCGTCCGTCGCATCGGCGTAGAGGACGCCTTCGCCCGCGTAGATGAGCGGATCCTTGGCGGCGAGCAGGGCTTTCACGGCGGCCTTCACGTCGTCCGGATCCGGGCCGGTTCGCCAGCCCTTCACCGGCGTGTAGGGGTGGGCGGCTTCGTCGTACTCGCCTAGGTCGCGCGGGATGAGCAGCAACACCGGTCCCGGGCGGCCCGAGCGCAGATGCGTGAAAGCCCGGCGCATGTAGTCGGGCACCAGGTCGGCGCGGTCTATCTTCCCCACCCACTTGGTCACGGGTTTGAGCGCTTCGGCGATGTCGAAGTGCGTGTGCCGCGAGGCGCCCGTGGGCACTCCCTCCGCCATCACGAGCAGCGGCGAAGAATCCTCCCAGGCCTGCGCGATCGCGCCGTAGGCCATCTGAATGCCCGCGGCGTTCAGGCCGGCCATCGCCGTGCACGCGCCGATCCGCTTGCCGCTGGTCACCCGCGAAAAGGCATCGGCGACGGCGACCCCGAAGCGCTCCTCGCCCATCATGAGGATGGGCACGCCCTCTTCGCCGCAGGCGTTGTTGACGGGACTCGTGGGGTAGCAGCTCACCCATGGCACGCCCTCCGCCTTGAGAATGCGCGCAAGGCCGTTCATCGCTTTGACTTTCATGATGTTCTCTCCTCTCCCTGTGGCGAGGCAGGCCGGCGGCCGCGCTCGATGACGATGTGACTCGTGGCTGATGAGTATATAGCGAGGCAACCAGATGCCAGCCCCGAGGGGCTGGATTAGGAATGCGGTGACGCCCGTCACCGCATTCCTGGAAACGCGCCTTTCATGTTGCGCATCATGCGGGCGAGGTTGCCGCCCTTCATCATTTTCATCATCTTCTGCATCTGCTCGAACTGATTCAACATGCGGTTCACTTCCTGCACCGTGACCCCGGCGCCGGTGGCGATGCGCCGCTTGCGGGAGGCCTTGATGACGTCGGGATGGGCGCGCTCCCTGGGCGTCATCGAGTCGATGATGCCCTCGATGCGGCGAAACTGCGTATCGTCCTGGAGCTGGGCCGGGCTCAGCTGGCCCACGAGCTGGGCCGGCAGCTTGTCCACGAGCGAGGCCATCCCTCCCATTTTTTTCATCTGCTGGAGCTGCTGCTTGAAGTCCGCGAGATCGAACCCCTTGCCCTTCTTGATCTTCTCGGCGACGCGCTTCGCTTCCTCGATATCGACCTGCTTGTGCGCCTCCTCGACGAGGGAAAGTATGTCGCCCATGCCGAGGATGCGCGAGGCCATGCGGTCCGGGTGAAAGGGCTCGAGGCCGGTCAGCTTCTCTCCCGTGCCGGCGAACTTGACCGGCTTGCCGGTGATGCTCCGCACCGACAGCGCCGCGCCGCCGCGCGCGTCGCCGTCCAACTTGGTGAGGACGATGCCGGTGAGCGGCAGGGCGTCGCCGAACGCCTTCGCCGTGTTCACGGCGTCCTGTCCCTGCATGGCGTCGACCACGAACAGCGTTTCGACGGGCTTGAGCGCCCTGTGCAGCTCGCCGATCTCCCGCATCATCTCCTGATCGATACCGAGCCGCCCCGCGCTGTCCACGATCAGCACGTCGTGATAGTGCCTGCGGGCGTAATCGAGCGCGCGCTCGCCGATCTCGACCGGCTTCTCTCCGACCGCGGAGGGGAAAAAGTCCGCTTCGACCTGCGAGGCCAGAGTCTGGAGCTGCTCGATCGCGGCCGGCCGGTAGACGTCGCAGCTCACGAGCAGCACTTTTTTCTTCAGCTCCAGCTTCAGCCAGCGCGCGAGCTTGCCGGCGGTCGTGGTCTTGCCCGAGCCCTGCAGCCCGGCGAGCAGTATGACCGCGGGCGGCTGCACGGCGAGATCGAGCGTATCGTTCTTCTCGCCCATCAGATGGACGAGCTCCCGATAGACCACCCCGACCACCGCCTGTCCCGGCGTGAGGCTGCCCGCGACGTCCTGCCCCAGCGCCTGCTCGCGGACGCGCGCGACGAAATCTCTCACGACGGGCAGCGCGACGTCCGCTTCCAGCAGCGCCATGCGCACCTCGCGCATCGCTTCCTGGATGTTGTCTTCGCTCAACCGCGCCTGACCGCGCAACGTCTTGATCACGCGGGAAAAGCGGTTGGTCAGGTTCTCGAGCATGGCGTGGGTGTCACATAGACTTCGGGAGTAAACTTGACCGGGGAGGGACTATCCTCTCCCTGGTTGCGTCAGGGGCTATGCCGGAAATTCTACCGTATCTCGCCAGCGCTTTGCTCTACGGAGCGCTCGCGTTTTATTTCTGGCGCGTCCGCGGGGATGAGGCCGGCGCCACGGGCACCACGCCGGCGGCCGCGCGCCTGCCGTTCAACGCAATAGAACATTACCTCGTGCTCGCGCCCCTCGCGCTGCATACCGTGGTGCTCGCGCGCGCCGCGTTCGCCCCGGATGGATTGCACCTCGGTGTCGGCATCGCGATCTCGGCGATCCTCTGGCTCACGGTGCTGATCTACTGGCTCGGCAATTTTTTCTACCGCCTCGACGCTCTGCAATCGATGGTGCTGCCCGTGGCGGCCGCCGCCGCGCTGCTGCCGGCGGTGTTTCCGTCGGCGAAGCCTTTGCCCCATACCGATCTCACGGTCTTCAAGATCCACCTGCTGATCGCGATGGCCGCCTACAGCCTGTTGACGATTGCGTCGCTCCACGTGCTGCTGATGACGCTCATCGAGCGCCGGCTGCACGAAGGCGCGCTGCCCCTGCGGCTGCGCCATCTGCCGCCGCTGCTCACGATGGAGACGCTCCTCTTCCGGATCATCTGGGCGGGGTTCACCCTGCTGACCCTCACCATCGTCAGCGGCGTCGTGTATTCGGAGGAGCTGTTCGGAAAAGCCGCGACGTTCAATCACAAGACGGTGTTCGGCGTGCTGTCCTGGATCATCTTCGCGCTGCTGCTCGCCGGGAGGCACGTCTACGGCTGGCGCGGGCGGGTCGCGGTGCGCTGGACGCTCGCCGGTTTCTTCATGCTGGTGCTTGCATACATCGGCAGCAAGTTCGTCCTTGAAGTGATACTGGGGCGGAGCTGAGGGCGGGAGCCTCCGCGCGCCGATCCCGCCCGGCGCAATAGTCGTCGCAAGTCGAGGAAAGATCATGGAACTGATGATACTGGCCAGCCTGATACTGTTGAACGGCGCGTTCGCCATGGCCGAGATCGCATTGCTCACCGCGCGCCGGCCGCGCCTGGCGGCGATGGCGAAACAGGGAGACGCCCTGGCGACAGCCGCCCTGAAACTCGCCGAAGAGCCGACGCGGTTTCTGTCGACCATCCAGATCGGCATCACCTCCATCGGCCTGTTGAACGGCATCTTCGGCGAGGCTTTGCTCGCCCCGCCGCTCGCCGCCTGGCTTCAGTCGCTGGGAATGGAGCACAAGGCGAGCAGTATCGTGGCCACGACGATCGTGGTGATCGCCATCACCTACGTTTCCATAGTCATTGGCGAGCTCGTGCCCAAGCGCCTGGGCCAGCACAATGCGGAGCGCATTGCACGGCTGGTTGCATGGCCCATGAGATGGCTCGCGGTGGCGTCCGCGCCGTTCGTGCACCTGCTCGCGAAGTCCACCGACGCCATACTGACGCCCCTGCTCAAGCTGCTGCGCATCGATCCGCAGGAGTCCGGCACGCAACCGCTGTCGCCCGAAGAGATCCGCACGGTGGTGCTCGAGTCTTCGAATTTCCTGCCCAAGAAACACGTTTCGATACTGTTGAATCTGTTCGATCTCGAGGCGATAACGGTAGACGACGTAATGGTGCCTCGCCCCCAGATCGAAGCGATCGACCTCGACGCGCCGCTCGACGAGATCCGGCAGCAGGTCGCGACGGCCCATCATCGGCGCCTGCTGGTTTACCGGGGCCACCTCGATGAGCTGATCGGCACGCTGCGGGTGCGGGACGTGGTCAACCTGCTGCAGAACGACGATCTCACCAGGGAACAGCTCGCCGAGATCGTCCGCGCACCGCAATTCGTGCCCGCCGGCACGCCGCTGTTCTCGCAACTGCAGAGCTTTCAGGAGCAGCAGGACCGTGTCAGCCTGGTGGTCGACGAATACGGCGAGCTGAAGGGGCTGGTGACGCTGGAAGACATCCTCGAAGAGATCATCGGCGAATTCGCCACTCAATCGCCGTTCAGGGCCGGCGGCTACGTGAAGCAGCCTGACGGCAGCTATCTCGTGGAAGGCGGCACGCTGCTGCGCGCATTGAACCGGAAGCTCGGCTATCGATTTCCGCTCGACGGGCCCAAGACTTTGAATGGATTGATCCTGGAATACCTGCAGGACATCCCAGAGCCCAATACCAGCCTGAAGATCGCCGACCATACGCTCGAAATCGTCCAGACGCACGATCGCGTGGTGAGAGCGGTGCGACTTTATCCGCCCAGGAGTGTGTCGGACCTGGCGCCGACACACTCCTTACGCAAAACCGCCCGCAAGTAAACGGCACAATTAGATTGGGCTTTACAAAGCCACCCGCAAAGCGCATCATTTTGCCTCAATAAGCGCGCCTAACCTGTTGGTTCGCTAAGGCATTCGGGAGATTAGATGGCAACTGCGACCGCTGCGGCAGTAAAGAAACCGGACGTCAAGGAATTCAATTTCACCTGGGTCGGCCAGGACAAGGCCGGCAAGACCGTGCGCGGGGAAATGCGCGCCACCGGCGAAGCCCAGGTCAACGCGACGCTGCGCCGGCAGGGTATCAAGATCGGCACGGTCAAGAAGCAGCGGCTCGGCCGCGGCGGTTCCATCACCGAAAAAGACATCACGCTCTTCACCCGGCAGCTCGCGACGATGATGAAATCGGGCGTGCCGCTGTTGCAGGCGTTCGACATCGTGGGCAAGGGCCACAGCAATGGGGCGGTGGCCAAGCTTCTGATGGACGTCAAGACCGAAGTGGAAACCGGCTCGAGCCTGAAGCAGGCGTTCGAGAAGCATCCCCTCTACTTCGACGCGCTGTTCTGCAACCTGGTCGGCGCCGGAGAACAGGCCGGCATACTCGACAGCCTGCTCGACCGTCTCGCCACCTACAAGGAAAAGATCCTCGCGATCAAGAGCAAGATCAAGTCCGCGCTGTTCTACCCGGTCGCGATTATCATCGTGGCGTTCGTGATCACCGCGGTGATCATGATCTTCGTGATTCCCGCCTTCAAGCAGGTTTTTTCGAGCTTCGGCGCGGATCTGCCCGGCCCGACGCTGATCGTCATGGCGATCTCCGACTTTTTCGTCGAATACTGGTACGCGATCTTCGGCGGTATCGGCGGCGGCATTTACGGCTTCCTGTGGATGTGGAAGCGCTCCTTGAAGATGCAGATGGTCATGGACAAGGTGATGTTGCGCCTCCCGGTTTTCGGCGGCATGGTGCGTAAGTCGTGCATCGCGCGCTGGACGCGCACGCTCGCGACGATGTTCGCCGCCGGGGTGCCGCTGGTGGAAGCGCTCGAATCCGTCGCAGGCGCCTCGGGAAACTACGAGTATTACGTCGCCACGAAAAAGATCCAGAGCGAAGTCGCCACGGGATCGAGCCTGATGTCCGCCATGCAGGGCACGGAGGTGTTCCCGAACATGGTGCTGCAGATGGTCTCCATCGGCGAGGAATCCGGTTCGCTCGACGCGATGCTCTCGAAGGTCGCGGACTTTTTCGAAGCCGAGGTGGACGACGCCGTGGAGGCGCTTTCGAGCCTGATGGAGCCGATCATCATGGTGGTGCTCGGCACGCTGATCGGCGGCCTCGTGATCGCCATGTATCTGCCGATCTTCAAGATGGGCCAGGTCGTATAACCAAGTTCGAAGTTTCGGGTTTCGGGTTTCGGGTTCAAGTTGAAACTTGAAACCTGAAACGGTGTCGCTCCTCCACGTCTTTCAAGCCACTCCCTGGTTGTTCATCACCGGCGCGGTCCTGATCGGGCTGGCGGTCGGCAGTTTCCTGAACGTCGTCATCCACCGCCTGCCCCGCATGCTCGAGCGGCAATGGCGGGCGGACTGCGCAGAGCTTGCCGGAGCGCCACCGCCTCCCGCCGAAAAGCTGAGCCTCGCTTTCCCGCGCTCGGGTTGCCCGCATTGCGGGCACCGCATCACCGCGCTGGAAAACATCCCGCTGGCGAGCTACCTCGCGCTGCGCGGTAAGTGCTCCGCCTGCAAGGCGCCGATTTCGCCGCGCTATCCGATAGTGGAAGCGCTGTCCGGAGTGCTCGCGGGCTACGCGACGTGGCGGTTCGGCCCCACCTGGGCTGCGCTGTGGGTGATGGTTTACGTATGGACCATGCTCGCGCTCGCGTTCATCGACCAGGAAACCGGCTTCCTGCCCGATGATCTGACGCAGCCGCTGCTCTGGCTCGGCATCCTCGTCAGCATGAACCAGACGCTCGGGGTGGACCTCGTAGCGTCGGTCACCGGAGCGATTGCCGGATACCTGTCCCTCTGGGTCATCGCCAAGGGATGGGGCCTGCTCAGAAACGTCGAAGCCATGGGACATGGCGACTTCAAGCTGCTGGCGGCGATCGGGGCCTGGCTGGGATGGAAGGCGATCCTGGGCGTCGTGCTCGTCTCGTCGTTCCTGGGCGCCGTGGCCGGCCTCGCCATCATGGCCGCGACCGGCCAGGGCATGCAGGCCAAGCTCCGCTTCGGACCGTACCTGGCGGTCGCCGGCGTGCTGTTCCTGTTCTGGGGCGAACAGATCAACAGGGCGCTGAGCCTGCACGACGTATCCGCCGAACTCCAGCACCTCTTCCGTGGCTTGTTCTAGAGGCCGTTTCATACATGCCCGTTCGCCCAGAGCCCTTCGACTCCACAGTTCTTCCGTTCGTCCTGAGCGTCGCGCAGCGGAGTCGAAGGATGAACGGCTACGCTCAGGACAGGCTGCGCGCGTTCATCCTTCGACTCCGTCGTACCTCCTACGCTCAGGACGAACGGTCGGAGTCGAAGGGCGAACAACAGCCATTTATGAAATGAGTTCTGGTGTCCTGGCCGTGCCCTACGTGATCGGTTTGACCGGCGGCATCGGTGCCGGAAAATCCGCGGCCGCGGGCATGCTGCAAGAGCTGGGCGCCACCATCGTCGATACCGACGTTATCGCCCACGAGCTGACGCGGGCCGGCGGCTCCGCCGTGGACGCGATACGCGGTGAGTTCGGCGCGGAGTACATCGCCGCGGACGGCGGGCTCGACCGCGCCAGGATGCGCCGCCTCGTGTTCCAGGATTACGCGGCAAAGAAAAGGCTCGAAGCGATACTGCATCCCCTGATCCGCGCGGCATCGCGCGAGCGCATTGCAGCGGCCGGACCGCCGTACGTGGTAGTCGTGGTGCCGCTGCTGCTGGAAACCGGCGCGTACCGCGATCTCACGGATCGCGTCCTGGTCGTGGACAGCACCGAAGAACAGCAGGTCGAGCGCGCGGCGCGGCGCAGCGCGCTCACCGAAGACGACGTGCGCGCCATCATGGCTGCGCAACTGCCGCGCGACCAGCGGCTCGCCCGCGCCGACGACGTCCTGTCCAATGACGGCGGCATGGAGGATTTGCGGCGCCAGGTGAGCCAGCTGCACTCCAAGTACGTGGACCTGGCCCGGCAATCGGCAGCGAGGGAACCTCGCAAATCCTGAAATAAAGGGCTGAAAAGTGAGAATAGTATCTTGATTTTTCTACTGCTTTTGTTTGATACTTAGCCGCAATCCTGACCGCCCCGGAGTTCGGTTCGACGTGATCAGCTACGAGTATCCATTGAGCGAGCGGGTGCGCACGCAGATGCGGCTGGAGGATCTGTTCGAGCGCGTCGACTATTTTCTCCACAAGAACGATCCGCAGGAGCACCATATCGCGCTGCTTTCGATCTTCGAGATCCTCGAGGTCTCCGGGCGCGCCGATCTCAAGTCCGACCTGCTGCAGGAGCTCGAGCGCCAGAAGCACACGCTCGAGGCGCTGCGCGACAACCCCGAGATCTCCGAGGAAGCGCTCGACAACGTGCTGTGGCAGATCGACCAGTCTTCCTCGCGCCTGTTCCAGGCTTCCGGAAAAGTCGGCCAGGAATTGCGCGAAAACGAGTGGTTGATGAGCATCCGGCAGCGCACCAACATTCCCGGCGGCGCGTGCGAGTTCGATCTTCCCTCCTATCATTACTGGCTGCAGCAGGCGCCGGAGCAGCATCGCCAGGACCTGCAGGCCTGGCTCGCGCCGTTCCTGCCGATCCGCGACGCGATCGCGATCGTGCTGCGGCTGCTGCGCGAGAGCGGCAAGACCACGTCGCAGGTCGCCTCCCAGGGCGTCTACCAGCAGATGATGGCCGGGCGCATGGCGCAGATGCTGCGCATACAGCTCAAACGCGAGTACCACTGCGTCCCCGAGATCAGCGCGAACAAGCATGCGCTCAACATACGGTTTACCACGCAGGAAGGGATGCACCGGCCCAAGGCGGCCGAGACGGACGTGGAGTTCGAGCTGACGTTCTGTAACCTCTGAAGGAGTGGCTCGTTGCTCGTAACTGGTGGCTGGCCAGGAAGCCTTGACGGATTGTATCGAGCCACGAGAAACGAGTA
This sequence comes from uncultured Streptomycetaceae bacterium, assembly GCA_964593735.1. Classification (GTDB taxonomy): domain Bacteria; phylum Pseudomonadota; class Gammaproteobacteria; order Burkholderiales; family SG8-41; genus SG8-41. The sequence continues at coordinate 13,078 of CAZQJF010000018.1, forward strand.
ACGAGCCACCCTCTCCAATGCCTGAATTGCGCAAAGTCGCCTGCCCCACCTGCGCCAAGCGCGTCGAATGGAGCCCGCAGAATCCCTGGCGCCCGTTTTGCTGCGAACGGTGCAAGCTGATCGACCTCGGGGAGTGGGCCTCGGAGAAGTACCGCGTGCCGTCCGTCGAGGACCACGACGACCCGCAAGACGCCGACCCCGGCGAGCCGCCAGCGCGGGGGACAGACCGCTAAGGAAGTTCTGAACAACCAGGGACTCGTCATTCCCGCGCAGGCGGGAACCCAGGAATTTATTGTTCCCCCCTTTCTACCTTCCACCCGCAAGGGGATACCCGCCCTTCGCGAGGGATGACCGATTCCGGGCTCGGACCACCCGTGTGTTGACAACGGCTATACGCTACCGTAATATGCGTATATCTGTTGTGTGTACGACACGGGAGAGACTCATGCGCGACGCCGCCATCAACCTGCGGGCACGTCCCGAGCAGCGGGAACTGATCGACCAGGCCGCGCAGCTGCTCGGCAAGAACCGCTCCGACTTCATGCTCGAGGCCGCCTGCGACAAGGCCCAGTCGGTGCTGCTCGACCAGGTGTTTTTCCGTCTGGATGCCGGGAAATTCCGGCGGTTCACCAAGCTGCTCGACGCGCCGCCCGCCCGCAATCCGGGGCTGGAACGCCTCATGGCGGTCAAGGCGCCCTGGGGCAGGAAGTCCGCGAAGGCCTGAGCTTGCAACTCGGTCCGCCGGAGCCGTTGGCGGCTTCGCATCGACTGGATGACTTCGAGTGCGGCGAGGCCGTGCTCGATGACTGGCTCAAGCGCAGGGCATTGGCCAATCAGTCTAGCGGGGCGAGCCGTACCTTTGTAGTCACCGATCGGGACGGTCGCGTCCGCGGCTACTACGCCATGGCAGCCGGCGCCGTCTCGCACCAACTGGCAACCAGCGGCGTTCGCCGCAACATGCCTGATCCTGTTCCTGTCATGGTGCTCGCCCGGCTCGCGGTCGACCGCAGGACGCAAGGACAGCACCTGGGGGCGTCCCTGCTGCAGGACGCAGTCAATCGCGCAGTCGCCGTATCTCACAACGCGGGGGTGAGAGCCCTGCTCGTGCATGCGCTCCACGAGAAGGCCAGACAGTTCTACGAGCACTACGGGTTTCAGCCCTCGCCGACCCATCCGATGACGCTCATGCTGCGCTTGAGCAGCGTGAAGACGTGAAGGAATCGCGACGTCGATTTTTTTCCATTTTCGTCCGTGTGTTTCCGTTGCTGAGTCCTGCCTTGATTTTCGCCGAATGAATTGTTCTGTGTGTTTCCGTGGCCGATTTCTTGCTGTCAGGTATTTGACACTTCCTCGTGTGCTTCAATTCTGTTTTCCTGTTTTCTTGGCGTCTTGGCGGTTCAACCTAAAAACCGCAGTTGACCCCTATGTGCAGTGCGTCAATTGCGGCAGAT
>CAZQJF010000019.1:0-14446 GCA_964593735.1 uncultured Streptomycetaceae bacterium
AGTCCATGTCGCCCAGATGGTCCTCGTCGCCCAGAATGTCTGAGAGCACTGCGAACCGGTTGCCTTCCTTGATCAGCCCCATCGCTATGCCCGCCACGTGCGCCTTGAGCCGCACGCCGGCGTCCATCAGGGCAAGGCACCCGCCGCACACCGAGGCCATCGAGCTCGAGCCGTTGGATTCGGTGATTTCGGAGACCACTCGCAACGAGTAGGCAAACTCCTCGGGTCCCGGCAGCATCGCCATCAGCGCACGCTTGGCGAGACGTCCGTGGCCGATCTCGCGGCGCTTGGGGGAGCCGACGCGTCCGGTTTCCCCGGTCGCGTAGGGCGGCATGTTGTAATGCATCATGAAGCGGTCGCGGTATTCGCCCTGCAGGGCGTCGATGATCTGTTCGTCCCGGGTGGTGCCGAGCGTCGCCGTCACCAGCGCCTGGGTCTCGCCCCGCGTGAACAGGGCGGAGCCGTGCGCGCGCGGAAGCAGTCCGGTGCGTATCGTGATCGGCCGCACCGTACGCGTATCGCGTCCGTCGATGCGGGGATCGCCATTCAGGATCTGGTTGCGCACGATCTTCGATTCCAGCGCAAAGCAGGTTTCCTTGACAGCGTTGGCCACAGGAGCGCCCTCCGTGCCCACGCCGAGCTCGGTGAAAACGCGCTTCCAGATATCGTCGATTGCCGCGGACCGGGGCCGCTTTTCCTTGAGCTGAAACGCCGCCTGCAGGTCTTTTTCCGCCAGCTCCGCGATACGCGCCACGAGACTCTCGTCGTTCGCCGCCGGCTTCCAGTCCCACATCGGCGCGCCGGTCTCTTCGACCAGGGCGTGGATGAGCTGGATTACCGCCTGCATCTGCTCGTGCCCGAATACCACGGCGCCCAACATCACGTTTTCCGGCAGTTCCTTCGCTTCCGACTCCACCATCAGCACGGCTTGCTCGGTGCCGGCTACGACGAGGTCCAGCTGTGATGACTTGAGTTCGGTAGCAGTGGGGTTCAGAACGTACTGGTCGTTGACGTATCCGACCCGGGCGGCGCCGATCGGCCCGTTGAACGGGATCCCGGACAGCGCCAGCGCAGCGGACGCGCCGATCATGGCCGGAATGTCGGAATCGACCTCGTTGTTCGACGAGACGACTGTCGCGACGATCTGGATCTCGTTGTAGAAGCCGTCGGGAAACAGCGGCCGGATCGGCCGGTCAATGAGCCGGCACGTGAGTATCTCTTTCTCGGAAGGCCGGCCTTCGCGCCTGAAGAATCCGCCGGGAATCTTGCCCGCGGCGTAAGTGCGTTCCTGATAGTCGACGGTAAGCGGCAGAAAGTCCTTGCCCGCTGCCGCGTGCCTCTGCCCGACGACGGTGACCAGCACGACCGTGTCTTCCATGTTGACCAGCACGGCTCCGGTTGCCTGGCGCGCGATCTCGCCGGTTTCGAGGGTGAGCTTGTGTGCGCCCCACGTCATTGCTTTTTGAATGCGACTCAAAGGTATATCCCCTGCTCAAATGAAAAAGACCGCGACATGCGGTCTCGGGTTAATTCCATGCCGCCGAATTCGAGGCGGACGACAGGCCGGCGCCGGTGGTAGCGAACATGGTTGCTTACTACTTGCGCAAGCCCAGACGGTCTATCACCTGGCGATACTTGTCGGCGTTGGCTCTCTTCAGGTAATCGAGCAGCTTGCGCCGGCGGCTCACCATGCGCAGCAGGCCGCGCCGCGAATGATGATCCTTCACGTGAGTCTTGAAGTGCTCGGTGAGATCCGTAATTCGCGCCGTCAGCAGCGCGATCTGAACCTCGGGCGATCCGGTATCGCCGTTGCCGCGCTGGTATTCCCTCACCAGGTCGGCCTTTTGCATGATGGATACTGACATCGTTCGCTCCCAGAATTCGCGTATTTTACTCTAACTACCCGTTTCCTCAAGCAATAATTCCCCTCGTTGTCCTTTGGTGCGGTTTATGCCGCCGCCTCCTGCGAGCGCAGCCGCCGGGGGACGACACGGCCCATGCCCGTCACTTCAGCGACGCCCAGAAATCGGCGGTCGGGGCCGTAGATGCGCGTCAGCCCGGAGGGCAACGCCTGCATGTGCTCGAGCGCCTGGCCGCGCGTAATCCGGTGCGCCTGGTCAGCGTCCAGGTCACATCGCGGCAGCGTAGCGACCAGGGCGTCGGGCGGCAATAGAAACCCGTCCAGCTGTTGCGGTGCCAGCGCCTCCAATTGGGCAAGCGTGACCGCGCCGTCTCCCAACGTGAAGCGTCCGACCGCGGTGCGCCGCAAGGCGGACACGCACGCGCCGCAGCCGAGTTGCCGTCCGATATCTTCGGCGAGCACGCGGATGTAGGTGCCTTTGCTGCACGCGACCATCAACTCGAGATCCTCCCCGGCGATCGCCAGCAGGGCAAGCTCCCTCACCCTGACGTGGCGCGGCATGCGCGGCAGATCGACACCCGCGCGCGCGAGCTTGTAGAGCGGCTGTCCATTCACCTTGATGGCGCTGTACATCGGCGGGACCTGCATGATCTCTCCGACAAAGCGTGGGAGCACGGCCTCGACATCGTGCCGGGTCACCGACACCGGCGCGCGCACCGTCACCTCCCCCTCCAGATCGCCGGTCGTCGTCGTGACTCCCAGCCTCAATCGGGCGAGATAGGTCTTTTCCGCGTCCAGCAGCACATGGGAAAATTTGCTCGCTTCCCCGAAGCAGACGGGCAGCAATCCGGTCGCGAGCGGATCGAGGGTTCCGGTATGGCCGGCTTTCGACGCGCGGTAAAGCCGTTGCGCGGCCCGCAGGGCCGCATTCGAGGTAATCCCCTGCGGCTTGTCCAGGAGCAGCACACCGTCCAGGTCGCGCCGCTGCCTGCTGCCGCTGCTTTTCGCTTCGTCCGCCGCGATCACGTTCATTTGCGCCGCTTGGCGCGCTTAACATCATCGGCCACGGCGACGTCGATCAGGTGCGACAGGCGCACGCCGCGCTCAACCGAAGCGTCGTAGACGAACTGCAGCTGCGGCACGGAGCGCATCTCGAAGCGCTGTGCTAGCTGGCTCCGCAGGAAACCCGCCGCATGCTGCAAGCCACGGGTGGTCTCCTCGATTTTCGATTCGTCCCCAAGCAACGTAAAAAAAACTCGCGCGACCTTTTGATCAAGGGTGACCTCGACGTCCGTGATGGTGATCATGCCGACGCGTGGATCCTTCAATTCGAGCCGGATGACGCCCGACAGCTCGCGTTGCACCTGTTCCGCGATCCGGCGGCTGCGGGGGAAGTCTTTCGGCATGATGGGCGTTCCACGTTCAAGGTTCAATGTTCCAGCGCCGAAGTGGGCCAGCGACCTGGAACCCGGAACATGGAACCTGGAACGGACGCTACAGCGTCCTCGCCACCTCGACCACCTCGTACATCTCGAGCTGATCGCCGACCTTGAGATCGTGGAAATTCTTCAGGGACAGGCCGCACTCGAAACCGGCCTTGACTTCCCTTACGTCGTCCTTGAAGCGCTTGAGCGAGTCGAGTTCCCCGTTGTGTATCACCACGTTGTCGCGCAGCAAGCGCACCTTGGCGTTGCTCCGGCGAACGAGTCCGTCGACGACGTAGCAGCCGGCAACCGTGCCTATACTTGAGATCTTGAATGTCTGGCGAACTTCGACCGTGCCGAGCACGTTTTCCTTACGCTCCGGCGCCAGCATGCCGGACAAGGCCGCCTTGATCTCGTCGACCGCATCGTAGATCACGTTGTAATAACGGATATCCACACCGCTGTTCTCGGCCAGCTTGCGCGCCATCGCATCGGCGCGTGCGTTGAATCCGATGATGACGGCTTTGGACGCCAGCGCGAGATTGACATCGGATTCGCTGATGCCGCCGACCGCGGCATGCACGATGTTGACCTTGACTTCGCCGGTGGAAAGCCGGGTCAGCGCGTGGGACAGGCCTTCGTAAGATCCCTGCACGTCCGCCTTGATTATCAGCGACAGCGTCTTCGCCTGCCCTTCGCCCATCTGATCGAAGATATTCTCCAGCTTGGCCGAATGCTGCTTTGCGAGCTTGACGTCACGGAATTTTCCCTGACGGAACAGCGCGATCTCCCGCGCCTTGCGTTCATCCCCCAGCACCAGCATGTCCGAGCCGGCGGCCGGCACGTCGGAGAGACCGAGAATCTCGACCGGGATCGAAGGGCCGGCCCGGTCGATCGATTTCCCGTTTTCGTCCAGCAACGCGCGCACCCGCCCGAACACCGCGCCCGCGAGAACGATGTCGCCCTGTTTCAGCGTTCCGGACTGGACCAGCACGCTGGCAACGGGGCCGCGTCCCTTGTCGAGCCTCGACTCGATCACGATGCCCTTGGCCGGCGCGTCGCGAGCCGCCTTGAGCTCCAGCACTTCCGCCTGCAGCAGCACGCGGTCGAGCAAGCCGTCTATGCCATTGCCGGTCTTGGCCGAAACCTCCACGAACATCGTGTCTCCACCCCATTCCTCGGGCACGACCCCCTGGCTAGAAAGATCCTGCTTGACCCGGTCGGCATTCGCTTCGGGCTTGTCGATCTTGTTGAGCGCCACGACCATCGGCACCTTGGCAGCCCGCGCGTGGTGTATGGCCTCGGTCGTCTGCGGCATTACGCCGTCGTCCGCGGCAACCACCAGCACTACGATGTCGGTAAGCCTGGCGCCCCGCGCCCGCATCGCCGTGAATGCTTCGTGTCCCGGCGTATCGAGGAACGTCACGGTTCCTTTCGCAGTTTCCACGTGATAGGCGCCGATATGCTGGGTGATCCCGCCCGCCTCGCCGCTCGCCACCCGGGTGCGCCGTATGTAGTCCAGGAGAGAGGTCTTGCCGTGATCCACATGCCCCATGACCGTCACCACCGGCGGTCTGGCTTCCAGCTTGAACTCGGAGGGCGCACGCTCCTCTTCAGCGAGGAACGCGTCGGGCTCGTCCAGCTTGGCCCGTTTGGCCACGTGCCCCAATTCCTCGATCACGATCATCGCCGTGTCCTGGTCGAGCACCTGGTTGATCGTGACCATGGTGCCCAGCTTCATCAGCACCTTGATCACCTCCGCGGCCTTGACCGACATCTTGTGGGCAAGATCGGCCACGATTATGGTTTCGGGCACCGTCACCTCGCGAACGACCGGCTCGGTGGGCGCAGCAAACGAGCGCTGCACATCGCCTTCTTCGGTGTGAGCTGCGTGGCCCGGACGCGCCTTACGGGCACGCCACCCCAGCCCGCCGGATGCGTCTCCACGTGTCTTGATGCTCCGGCGCTTGACCGCCTCGTCTTTCCAGACGACTGCCTTGACCTGCTGCTTTTTCGCCTTCTTCTCGGCCTTTTCCGCCTTTTCTTCAGGCTTGACCGCCGGCTTGTGCAGCGTGCCTTCGACGACTGCTGCCGCCGCTGCCGGCGCTTCCGCCGGTTTCGCTTCCTCCGCAGTCTTCGGCTCTGCTACGACCGCTTCGGCGTCCTTCTTGCGGCGCCTGCCCTCGGCGTCCTCCGTCTGGCGCGCGGCGAGTTCGGCATGCTGCCTGGCTTCCGCCTCGCGCAGCGCGATTTCATCCGCATCGAGCACGGGTTTTACCGCTTCGACCTCGGCCTCCGCGGTATCACGCTTCACGAGCACCCGCTTCTTGCGAACCTCGACCTGAATCGTGCGCGACTTGCCAAGGCCGTCCGACTTCTTGATCTCGGTGGTCTGCCGGCGGGTCAGTGTGATTTTCTGCTTCGCCTCGGCCCCACCGTGCGACTTGCGAAGATGCTCCAGGAGCTGAGTCTTGTCCTTCTCGGTAAGCGGCGTGTCGTCGCTCAAGGACTTCTTGATGCCGGCCGCCTGCAATTGCTCGATGAGGAGCGTCGTGGGCAGCCCGAGCTGCTGGGCGAACTGGGTGACGTTAATCGACATTATCTTGTTCCTGGCAATCGTGCCGGTCAGGAATTGGCCTCTGCGAACCACGGCGCGCGCGCCGCCATGATGAGCTGCTTGGCTCGCTCGGCGTCCAGCCCGGTCTGCTCCGTCAGGTCGTCGGTGGCGGAGTCTGCCAGCGCCTCCTGCGTGCCGATACCCTTGGCGGCGAGCAGCCGCGCGGTGTCGTTGTCCATACCCTCGACCTTCATCAGGTCCTCGATGTCGTGCTCGACCTGCTCCTCGCTCACAATGGCCTGGGTGAGCAACGCGTTACGGGCGCGGCTGCGCAGCTCGCTCACGGTCGCCTCATCGAACGAGTCGATCTCCAGCATCTCGTCGAGCGGAACGTAGGCGACCTCCTCGAGCGTGTTGAAGCCTTCTTGGACCAGGATGTCGGCGACCTCTTCGTCGACGTCGAGCTTGTCGATGAAGAGCGTTCGGGTGCGCGTCGCCTCCTCCTCGCCTTTCTTCTGCGATTCTTCGAGTGTCATGATGTTGAGCTGCCACCCGGTCAACTCGCTGGCCAGCCGCACGTTCTGGCCGTTGCGGCCGATGGCCTGGGCGAGGTTTTCCTCGTCGATCACGATGTCCATGCTGTGGGCGTCTTCGTCCACCCGGATTCTGTTCACTTCAGCCGGCGCGAGCGCGTTGATCACGAACTGCGCGGGATCAGGCGCCCACAGGATGATGTCCACGCGCTCGCCGGCGAGCTCCGACGTGACGGCCTGCACGCGCGAACCACGCATGCCCACGCAGGTGCCTATGGGGTCGATACGATGGTCCTTGGAATGCACGGCGATCTTGGCCCGGGAACCGGGGTCGCGGGCGGCCGCCTTTATCTCGAGCAGCCCGTCCTCCAGTTCCGGCACCTCGAGCTCGAACAGCCGTACCAGAAATTCGGGCGCGGTGCGCGACAGCAGGAGCTGCGGGCCCCGGCTCACGCGGTCGATCTTCCAAACGCACGCGCGCACCCGGTCTCCGACCCGCAGATTCTCCTTGGGGATCATCTGATCGCGCGGAAGCATCGCCTCCAGTCGGCCGGACTCGATGATTGCATTGCCGCGCTCCATGCGCTTGATCACGCCGCTGATCAGGTGCTCCTTGCGGGCCAGGAAATCGTTCAGGATCTGCTCGCGTTCGGCATCCCGGATCTTCTGCAATATGACCTGCTTGGCGGCCTGGGCGCCGATGCGGCCGAATTCGACCGGCTCGAGCGGCTCCTCGATGAACTCTTCGGGCTTGATACCGGGCTTTACCTTCAGCGCTTCCGACAGCGGAATCTGGCGCGCAGGCACTTCCATGGGAATCTCATCGGCAAGCACCTGCCAGCGGCGAAACGACTGGAAATCACCGGTGGCCTGGTCGATCGCGACCCTCACCTCCACGTCGTCGCGAAAGCGCTTTTTGGTCGCAGACGCCAGTGCCTGCTCCAGGGCGCCGAAGACGACGTTCTTATCGACGTTCTTCTCCCGCCCCAGGGCATCCACCAGCAAAAGAATCTCGCGGCTCATTGCATCCTCCCCTTAGATGTTGGGCACCAGACGCGCTGTTTCAACATCGCCCAGCTCGAGCGACAGCACTCTTCCGTCTTCCAACTCGAGCTGCACCCTGCCCGCGCCCGTCTCCCGCAGCACCCCCGTAAAATTGCGCTGCCCCTCCACCGCCACGCGCATTTTCATGCGCGCCTTCTGGCCGGCGAAGCGCGCGAAATCCCGTTCTTTCCGGAGCAGCCTGTCCAGTCCCGGAGAGGAGACTTCGAGCCGGTCGTAGTTGACATTTTCCACCGCCAGCACCCGGTTCAGGTGGTGGCTCACCATCGCGCAATCGTCCACGTTCACACCGCCAGGCTTGTCGATGTAAATGCGCAGGAGCCGCCCCTTGGCGGGGTGCTCAACGCCCGTCAATTCATAGCCCATGCCGGTCACGGTTGTTTCCAGTAAGCCGTTCAAATCCATCGCAAATCCGCGCCACAAACAAAAAATGGGCTAACCAGCCCACTTGCGTTTCCCCCGGAATCAGGGGTGGGAAGTGTAACAAAAATCACGCTCGAATCCAATAGATTAGGCACCGAAACGGCACTGGAAAGGGGGTAGAAGTCGTTTCTAATTCATCGCCTTTCCCCTTGCGAAGGAGCATGCCGGCGCTCGCGCTGCCGGACGGCTTTCGAGGCTGGCTGGACTGCGCTTGCCACGCCCGAGATACTGTATATAATTACAGTCTGATGCGTACCCAAGCGCCCGGAATTAGCGCCCCGCGGGGACATGGAGGAAGAATGAACGAACTGACACCGCGCCAGGCGCAGATCCTCCAGCTGATCCGGGAACACCTTTCCACACGGGGCTTCCCGCCCACTCGGGCCGAGATCTGCCGCAGCATGGGCTTTCGTTCCCCCAACGCCGCGGAAGAGCATTTGAAGGCCCTGGCGCGCAAAGGCGCGATCGAGATGGCTCCCGGCGCTTCGCGCGGGCTGCGGCTCACACAGCCACCGGGCCTCCCGGTAGTGGGCCGCGTCGCCGCCGGCAGTCCCATCCTTGCCGAGCAGCATATAGAGGCCCACTACCAGATCGATCCGGGATTATTCAGGCCACGCGCCGATTATCTGCTGCGAGTGCGCGGCTCGAGCATGCGCGATGCCGGCATCCGGGACGGCGACCTGCTCGCCGTGCACCGCTCGCGCGAGCCGCGCTCGGGGCAGATCGTGGTCGCACGCATCAACGAAGAAGTAACGGTCAAGCGCTTCAAGCGCCAGGGCAATATCGTCCAGCTCTTCCCCGAGCATCCCGATTTCCAGCCGATTTCCGTGGACCTGAAGCGCGATGCTTTCGCTATCGAAGGCATCGGGGTGGGCATCCTCAGAAACGGGAAACCTTTATAACGAGCGGCGGGGAACGGGCCCCTTTGGCAAACCATCGGAGCCTTCCCGTTCCCCCTGCACCCCCCAGTCGCATCCATCGGCGATTTCAATGTTTCCATAGGCATGCCTTCCCCCCTCGACCTCGTTCTGCAAAATCCGGCTGTCTGGCGCGGCGGCGACTGCGCGCGGGTCACGTTGCCCAGCGTGCCGACGGGATTTTCCGAACTCGACGCGTGGCTTCCGGGCGGCGGCTGGCCTGCGGGGGCGCTCACGGAAATACACGTCGAGCGCGCCGGCGTCGGCGAGTTGCAGCTCGTCATGCCGGCCGCCGCGAGACTTACCCGATCCGGCCGCTGGCTGGCCCTGATCGCTCCGCCGTATGTGCCCTACGCGCCCGCGTTCGTCGCGCACGGCGTGCAGCTGTCGCGACTCCTGCTGGTGCGCACCACGGCAACCGCAGACCATCTTTGGGCATGCGAACAGGCGCTGCGTTCTCAAGCATGTGGCGCTGCGCTCGCGTGGCTCGACCGGGTTCACGAGCGCGCCCTGCGGCGCCTGCAACTTGCGGCAGAAAGCGGCGGGACGAGCATGCTGCTGTTCCGGCCGGCCCGCGCCGCGCCTGCCTCACCGGCGGCGTTGAGGCTGCACGTCAGCAAGTCGCAAAGCCGGACGCTGGTGCGCATACTCAAGCGCCGCGGCGGCGGACTGCCGCCACCCATCGCGCTCGATCTGCATGCCGCGCCGCTGGCCCCCATCGGAGCTACGCATTTTGCCGCTCGCGATCACATCCGCCTGCTGGAAGCGGTGTCTTGATTCCCTGCTGTCCGGAAACGCAAAGCTTCCATCATGCTGTGGCTGGCGCTACGCTTCCCTTCGCTGCCTCTGGAAGTTTTCTCGCGCGGCACGCTCTCGCCCGGGCCGCTTGCCGTCGCTTCTTCCTCAGGCGCCAGTACCGGGATCCTGGTTTGCAACCCTAAGGCTCACGGCCGCGGGGTGCGTGCCGGCATGCCGGTTTCAGCGGCCTCGGCTCTCGCCGCCGACTTGCATGTCTTTACCCGGAACCCGGCGGCGGAACGCGCCGCACTGGAGCGCATTGCCGCCTGCGCGGTTCAGTTTACCCCCGTGGTCAGCCTCGCATCTGCCGCGGAAGTGCTGCTCGAAATTGAAGGTTCGCTCAAGGTGTTCGGCGGCCTGGGCCGCCTGTGGACCCGCATCGAGCAGGAACTGGATGTACAGGGCTATGCCGTCTCCCTTGCCTGCGCGCCCACGCCGCTCGCCGCGCAGCTTTTCACCCGCGCCGGGTTGCCGGTAAGGATCCAGCACAACGATGCGCTGCGGACCAGCCTTGCCCAGCTTTCCGTGGATGTCCTTGACCTGCCTCCTGAATCCAATGCCCTGCTGCATGATGTCGGGGCCCGCACCATTGGAGCCTGCCTCAAGCTGCCGCGCAGCGGCCTGACACGCCGTCTGGGCCGGGAACTCCTCGACGTCCTCGACCGCGCGCTGGGCCATATTCCCGACCCGCGCCCGCCCTTCATTCCACCTGCCAACTTTGCAGCCGCGCTGCAACTACCGGCGCCGGTCGAAGAGGCGGCGGCATTGCTGTTTGCCTCCCGACGGCTGCTCGCCGAGCTATGCGGGTTTCTTGCTGCGCGCGGCCAGGGTGCACAGCGCCTGTGCTTCAAGGTGGCTCACGAAGGCTTGCACGACACCTGTTTCGACCTGGATCTTTCGGCGTCCACTCGCGATTTTGAGCACCTCACTACGGTGCTGCGCGAGCGCCTGGAACGTCTGCCCCTGCCCTCCCCGGCGATCGCCATCGCGCTGGAATGCACCCTGATGCTGCCGCTCGCCGCGCGCAATCTGACGCTGCTGCCGGACGCCCGGGAGCAGGCGGAAACCATCGTCCGGCTCATCGAGCGCCTGCGTGCGCGCCTGGGCGCCGACATAGTGCAGGGGCTGGCTACCGTGGCGGACTACCGGCCGGAATACGCATGGCGCGCCGCCGAGCCGGGAGCCGGGAACCAGGGCGCATGGCTGCCGCTCTCGCGCCCCCTGTGGATCCTTCATGCACCGCGCCCGCTCGGTGAAAACGGGTCGATACCGCAGCACGACGGGCCGTTGACGCTGCTCGCCGGCCCCGAGCGTATCGAGTCGGGCTGGTGGGACGGCAACGATGTGGGACGTGATTACTTCGTCGCGCGCAGCCCCGCTCAGTCCCTGCTCTGGATCTACCGGGAGCGTCGCGTAGGCGGGAGCTGGTATCTGCATGGCTTTTTCGGATGAGCTAAACGCATGTCCTCCTTGCCCGCCTACGCGGAGCTGCACTGCCTCACCAACTTCACTTTCCTGCGCGGGGCCTCCGGTCCTGAAGAGCTGGTCGAGCGCGCGCACGAGCTCGGCTATGCGGCGCTCGCCATCACCGATGAATGCTCGGTCGCTGGGGCGGTGCGCGCTCACGTCGCCGCGAAGCGCTACGGCTTGCAGCTCGTCATCGGCGCCGAAGTCCAGCTCGCCAGCGGCCCGAAGCTGGTCCTGCTTGCTGCCAACCGGAAGGGGTACGGGCATCTCTGCGCGCTCATCACCCGCGGCCGAACGCAGGCGCAGAAAGGCAGCTATCGCCTCGAGCGCTCCGACCTGGAACAGGGGTTAGCCGGCTGCATCGCTATCCTCATTCCGCCGGTTTCGCCGGCCGCGAATTCTTCCCCGGAATGGAGCGAGATCCACGGGCAGGCGTGTTTCGTCGCGGAGCGCTTCCCGGGAAGCGCGTGGATAGCAGCCGAGCTTTCGTGCGGCCCGAACGACCGCGCCCGGCTGGACGAACTGCGCGTGCTGGCGAAGAAGTCGGGAATGCCGCTGGTGGCCGCCGGCGACGTTCACATGCACGTGCGCTCGCGCCGCCCGCTGCAGGATGTGCTCACCGCCATCCGCCTGGGCGTCCCCGTACACCAGGCCGGGCATGCGCTGCATCCCAACGCCGAGCGGCACCTGCGGCTGCGGCTGCGCCTTGCCCAGATCTATCCGCCCGGTCTGCTCACAGAAACCCTGGAGATCGCCGAGCGCTGCGATTTTTCCCTCGACAGCCTGCGTTACGAATACCCCGACGAAATCGTGCCCCCGGGCCACACCCCGAGCTCGTATTTGCGGGAGCTGACGGAACAAGGCCTGCGCCGGCGTTTTCCGCAGGGCGCTCCGGAAGCGGTGCGCAATCTCATCGAACACGAGCTCAAACTCGTCGCCGAGCTGCGCTACGAGCAGTTTTTTCTTACCGTCCACGACATCGTGCAGTACGCGCGCTCGCGGGAGATCCTGTGCCAGGGACGCGGCTCGGCGGCGAATTCCGTCATCTGCTATTGCCTCGGCATCACCGAAGTGGACCCTTCGCGCATGAACGTGCTGTTCGAGCGCTTCATCTCGAAGGAACGGAACGAGCCCCCGGACATCGACGTGGATTTCGAGCACCAGCGGCGGGAGGAGGTGATCCAGTACGTCTATGACAAATACGGCCGGGACCGCGCCGCAATCGCCGCCACCGTCATCACCTACCGGCCGAAGAGCGCCCTGCGCGACGTCGGCAAGGCATTGGGGCTGGAGCTCTCGCAGGTCGACCGCCTGGCCAAGTCGTTGGCGTGGTGGGACGGCCGCAGTGCGATGCGCAAGCGCCTGCGGGAAGCTGGCTTCGATCCCGGCAGCCGCGAAATCGGGTTGCTCGTCGAGCTTACCGATTCCCTGATCGGCTTCCCGCGGCATCTGTCGCAACACGTGGGCGGTTTCGTGATCTCGCGCGGACCGCTTTCTCATCTGGTGCCCGTCGAAAACGCGGCGATGCCGCAGCGCAGCGTGATCCAATGGGACAAGGACGACCTCGATGCACTGGGCTTGCTCAAGGTAGACGTGCTCGCGCTCGGCATGCTGACGGCAATCCGCCGCACGCTGAAGCTCGTCAATGGGTATCGAGATTCCTCGCTCACGATGCAGGAGATCAACAATCGCGGGGATGACCGGGCGGTATTCGAAATGATCCAGCACGCCGATACCATCGGCGTATTCCAGATCGAATCGCGCGCCCAGATGTCCATGCTGCCGCGATTGAAACCGGAAAAGTTCTACGACCTCGTGGTCGAGGTCGCAATCGTGCGGCCCGGGCCCATTCAGGGCGGGATGGTGCACCCCTATCTCCGCCGTCGGCAGGGACTGGAGCCCGCCACCTATCCCTCCGAGGCGGTGAAGCAAGTACTGGAACGGACTCTCGGTGTACCCATCTTTCAGGAGCAGGTGATGCAGCTCGCGATCGTCGCCGCGGGCTTCTCCCCCGGCGAGGCCGACCGGTTACGCCGCTCGATGGCGGCGTGGCGGCGCAAAGGCGGCCTGGAGCAGTTCCGGCCCCGGCTCATCGATGGCATGAAAGAAAGGGGATATTCGGTCGAATTTGCCGAACAGATATACAAGCAGATTTGCGGATTCGGAGAATACGGCTTTCCCGAATCCCATTCCGCCAGCTTCGCCTTGCTCGCTTACGTGTCCGCCTGGCTCAAGCACTACGAGCCCGCCGCTTTTCTCGCGGCGATGCTCAACAGCCAGCCGATGGGGTTTTACTCGCCCTCCGTGCTGCTGCAGGACGCCCGGCGACATGGCGTTGAAGTGCGCCCGGTGGACGTGACGATAAGCGACTGGGAATGCACGCTCGAGTGCAGCGAGAATGACCCATCACTCATCACCCATCACGCATCACGCCTTCCCCAGCCGACGGTGCGGCTGGGATTGCTCATGGCGAAGGGACTGCCGCAAGCCGCAGCGGAGCGCATCGTCACCGCGCGCGCCGCAACGCCTTTTGCAAGCGTTGAAGATCTCGCACGTTGTGCGGAGCTCGGCCAGCGCGAGCGGCGCTGTCTTGCCGCCGCAGGCGCTTTTGCCGCGCTCGCCGGGCATCGTCGCCACGCGCACTGGGTGGCGGCGGGTGCCGGGGCCCTGCCCGGCCTCCTCCGGTCGGCGCCTTTTACTGAAGTCTTGCCCGGCCTCGCAGCCCCGTCGGAGGGAGAAGACATGGTGGCCGACTATGCCAGCCTCGGGCTGACCCTGGGCCGTCACCCACTGGCGTTGCTGCGACGCCGCCTGCGGCGCATGCACCTGTCCACCGCGGCGGATCTCCATGCCTTTCCCAATGGCCGGCGGGGGCGTACCGCTGGCATCGTAACCTGCCGCCAATGCCCGAGCACGGCGAACGGCGTCGTGTTCGTAACGCTCGAGGACGAAACGGGCTACGTCAACGTCGTCGTGTGGCGGCATCTCGTGGAAAGGCAGCGGCGGGAATTGCTGGGATCGAATCTGCTGGGCGTGCACGGCGTGGTTCAGCGTGAAGGCGAGGTCGTACACCTCGTCGCGCACCGCCTGTTCGACCATACCCCCCTCTTAGGCGGCCTCGCGACGCAATCGAGGGACTTTCATTGACGACGGGCCCCCGGTTTACAGCGGTCCCCACGCCACCACATCATCGCGATCGTCCGTTCAGAGAGCATGGCCGATCACGCTGGCGAACGGCGGCATGTGCGCCATCTACGGCCTATTCGATCGGGTCCTGCACTTTCCGTTTTCGCTCAGTCAGCTCCAGGTCTGGCTCGGGCTACCTTCCCCCTGAGACAGGCTGTCGGAAAACTTTACACTGGTTTGCCTCATGCAGTTCGTAGAAGGCGCGCCGCGCGTGCGCC
>CAZQJF010000020.1:0-14307 GCA_964593735.1 uncultured Streptomycetaceae bacterium
AGCTCGAGATCGCCGTCACCGACGAGCTCGTCAAACCCGTCCTCGCGGCCATCACCGCCGGGGCCAAGACCGGGAAGATCGGCGACGGCAAGATCTTCGTAACCGGGGTGGATCAGGTCATACGCATCCGCACCGGAGAAATGGACGAAGCGGCAATTTAATTGCAAGGATGAAGGCGGAGGGCGGAAGGATGACCTGCTCTTAACTCCGCGTTGCGGATGTCATCCTTCATCCTTCATCCTTCATCCTTTCAAGAGCACCACCACTGCGCCGCCCCCGCCATCGGCGGGCAGCGCCTGGCAGAAGGCGAGAATTTCGTCGCGCCGCATCAGCCAGGCGGCAACTTTCTCCTTGAGAACCGGCTGACGGTTTTTCGACCGCAACCCCTTGCCGTGTATGATGCGTACGCAGCGCAATCCCTTGCGGCCGCATAACGCGAGAAATTCGACCATCACTTCTCGCGCGTCGGGCACATTCAGCCCGTGCAGGTCGAGCTCGTCCTGTATCACCCAGTGCCCGCGGCGCAGCTTTCGCAGGGTGTGGTAGCCGAGCCCGTCGCGTACGAAGGACAGCTCCTCGCCCGTCTCCAGATCGCTGTCCCAGGCGCGATCGTCCAGGCTTTCGCGCAGCGCCGCCTGCTCGTCGCGCCATCTCTGCAGCGGCAGGGGATGGGGCCGCGGCCGTTCGTGGATCACGCGTCCCGGCTTGCGCAACGGAGTCACATCGCCGATCGCGCTGAGGAACAAATCCGCCTCGTCAGGGAGTGGGGGTCCTGGTGGCGCGCGCTTCGGCATGTGCTTGATTACAATTCATTGTCGATCGGCAACCCCGGACGGAACTGAAAGCCCACATTGGACGATATGGGTCCTGGTCCTATAGGGGAGCCGCATTGAACACTCTAAATCAAGCCGCGGTTCTCCATGTACTTCTGCGCGTCGAGCGCCGCCATGCAGCCGCTGCTCGCACTGGTTACGGCCTGCCGGTAAACGTGATCCTGCACGTCCCCGGCAGCGAAAACGCCCGGGATGCTCGTTGCAGTGGCATTGCCGTCCAGCCCGGCGCGAGTGACGATGTAGCCGTTTTTCATTTCGAGTTGCCCGGCGAAGAGCTCGGTGTTGGGGCGGTGCCCGATCGCGATGAACACGCCCTGCAGTTTCGTTTCGCTGATCGCGTTGCTCTTCACGTCCTTCACCTTCATGCCGGTAACACCCGAATTGTCGCCCACAACCTCGTCGAGCACGTGGTTCCACAGGATGTCGGCCTTCCCGGAGGACACTTTTTCCTTGAGCTTGTCGACGAGGATCGCTTCCGCCCGGAACTTGTCGCGCCGGTGGACGACGGTGACGTGCTTCGCGATGTTCGACAGGTAGAGCGCTTCCTCCACCGCCGTATTGCCGCCGCCGACGACGGCGACGTCCTGCTCCTTGTAGAAAAACCCGTCGCAGGTCGCGCAGCCGGAAACGCCGCGTCCCATGAATTCCTTCTCCGACGGCAAACCGAGGTACATGGCCGAGGCGCCGGTCGCGACGATCAGCGCATCACAGGTATAGGTGGCTTGATCGCCCGCCAGCTCGAACGGGGTCTTCTTGAGATCTGCGGTGTGCACATGATCGAAAATGACTTCCGTGCCGAAACGCTGGGCGTGCTTGAGAAAGCGCTCCATGAGCTCCGGCCCCTGAACTCCCGCGGCATCGGCGGGCCAGTTGTCGACGTCAGTGGTGGTCATGAGCTGGCCGCCTTGAGCGAGGCCGGAAATCAACGCCGGCTTGAGATTGGCCCGGGCGGCATAGACCGCCGCCGTATAGCCGGCAGGGCCGGAACCGAGTATCAGCAGGGGGTAATGCCGGGAAGGGATCGCCATAGCATTGAAATCTGGGGTTATTTTCGAACGAGCAGCACTTTAGCAGTGATGGCATGACAGTGTCGAGATACCCCGGCTCCCCACGCAGGCGGGCGGGACGAAGCCGGCACCCCGGGCCGAAACGCCGATCGCGGAGGCCACGAACTTCAGTATCGAGCGCTTCGTCACGGAAGGCAACACGCTGCTCAAGCGGCCACAAATCGATCGCGCGCTTGAACCTTCTGCTCGCTCAGTTGTTCAGGTCGATCGAATGCGCGGCGTTGGCATCGGGCACCTGCATCTCGATCGGGCCGGGCGCGCAATCGGCCCACGAAAGGCCCGGGGGGTCTGCAAATAACGGCGGCGTGACGCGGCGCGGTTGATCTGGCAATATACCGCCTGACCAGCCGGCGCGTTTGCGCCCGGCGGATAACAAGCAGGTCGGGTTGGGAGCATGCCAGCACAGTTCGCGCTGAATCCGCAGATTCTCAAGGGCGTCCCGCTGTTTTCCTCGTTTACCGACTTGCAGCTCAGTCAGCTGCTGAGTTGCGTCCAGCATCGCAGCTATCCGCGCAATGCGTTCATCCTGCGAGCGGGGGAAGAAACCGACGCGCTCTACATCATACTGTCCGGCCGGGTGAAGGTCCTGATCCCGGACGAGGAGGGTCACGAGGTGATTCTCTCGATGATAGGACCCCACGAATTCTTCGGAGAAATGGGCTTGCTCGACGAGCTGCCGCGCTCGGCCAGCGTCGAGACGCTGGAGGCGTGTGAGATGCTGCGCCTGTCCAAGGCCGGGTTCACCGGCATACTCAAGGACAACTTCGAGCTGGCCATGCTGATCATTCGCAACCTGGTTCGACGGCTCCGGGATGCGGACCGCAAGATAGAGAGCCTGGCACTCATCGACGTTTACGGCCGGGTTGCGCGCCTGCTCATCGACATGGCGGAGAACATCGATGGCAAATGGATAGTCGAAAAGGCCCCGCCCAAACAGGAGATTGCGCGCATGATCGGCGCGTCGCGCGAAATGGTCAGCCGCGTGGTCAAGGATCTGCAGCGCAAAGGCCTGATACGCGCTGAAAAACGGCGAATTCACGTGCTCGACAAGACTTCGATGCAGCGCAGGGCATCGACCCGTCACACCGAAGGCCGCCATTGACAGTATGACGCGTTGCGTCAGGTAGTTGACGCTTCTGCGTACTGCTGCAGAATGTGACGGATTGCTAGCAAATTGATTGGAAAGGAGTATTCGCTACGGTAGGGGCCAATAGCTGAGCACTTTGTCACTGCCTTGCCGACGTGACTTGTGGTATAACTTTTGCTAGTAAAGCAAGGGGATGGCGGGGGGCCCGCATGTGGCCCTTAACATGCGAAGGAGTAGACGATGATTACATACCAAACAGTTCTAAAGCAGGCAGCCTTCGTGCTGCTTGGTGCTATCAGCACTGCGGCATTGGCCCAGAGCGCCGGGACGGTGACCCATTTGAGCGGCACCCTTTCGGTGCAGCGGCAGGATGGCAGCGTGCGGATACTGTCGCAGAAATCGGAAGTCAATCGGGGTGACCTGCTCACGACGCAGCGCGACAGCTATGCGCAGATCAATATGACCGACGGTAGCTCGATGACGATGAGGCCGGACACCCAGCTGAGAATCGAGCAGTACAATTTCGTCCAGAACAGGCCGCAGGAAGACAACAGCTTTCTGCGTTTGCTCAAAGGCGGTCTGCGCACGGTGACCGGCCTCGTGGGAAAGCGGGGCAACCAGGACGCCTACAAGATCGGGACCAACACGGCGACCATCGGTATCCGGGGTTCTTCCGGCGAAACGTTGGCGGAAGATGCCCACATAACCTACACGGGCAGCTATTACATGGCGAACCTGCAAGGGGAGATACTGATCATCAACGAGGGAACCATGGGGCGGATTACGTCGGACGGGAGGATAGAGCTGACCGATGACCCTACCCTGAGGGAAAAATTCAATATACCGATGCCCTTTATTCTGGGCGTGAGCGGCCAGAAGAGCACTATGCCAACGGAGTGCATGGTGAAGTAGCAGCGGCAGAATCAGCGTCAAACGACAAACCCCGCGTCCGTGCGGGGTTTGTTTTTTCAGGGTTCCGGCGCCGCGGCGCCTCTGGGGTGGTGGACCGGCAGCCTCGATATTCCCGAAAAAAACGGCCGGCAGGTTCTTGTGGTTGGCTTTCGATATATAATCAAAAAGTTACCCGATCAACTTCATGCTGAGGTAAGAAGGCGATGAGCGCACGAGCGGCCAAGAACCCGCTGCCGCCAAAAATCGCCTCGCTGGTAAGGGAATCCGGCTGGTTCGCGCTGCTCATCCTGGCGCTCTACCTTGCGCTGGCCCTTTCCACCTACCACAAGGCCGACCCGGGCTGGTCCCATAGCGCGAGCGTCACCGCGATCCACAATTCCGGGGGCAGGGTAGGCGCCTGGATTGCGGACGTGATGCTCTATCTTTTCGGCCTGTCAGCGTACTGGTGGGTCGTGCTGTGCGGTGTGCTGGTGCGGTGGGGCTTTCGTCGTATCGAAGTCGTCGAGGAAAGCGACCGCAGATCGTACGTGGTCGCCGCCATCGGATTCGCCCTCGTCCTCGTAGCGAGCAGCGGCATCGAAGCGATCCGCTTGTACAGCCTGCAGGTGGCGCTGCCTCACGCTCCGGGCGGAATCCTCGGAGCCGTCGTCGGCCAGACGATGGCGCAGGCGCTGGGATACACCGGCACGACGCTCATCCTGTTGATGGTGTTCGCGGCCGGCTTGAGCCTGTTTACCGGCGTGTCCTGGCTCACGGTGATCGAACGGCTGGGCGCGTGGTCCGAAACGGTGTATCTCCTCGTTCTGCAGAAACTCCAGGAGCGCGAAGACCGGCGTGCCGGAGAACAGGCGACCATCAGGCGCGATGTAGTAGTCGAGGAGAGCAAGAGGAAACTGGAGGTGCACGAACCGATCCGCATCGAGCCTGCCGCGGCGGCGATCCCGAAGTCGCCGCGGGTCGAGCGGGAAAAGCAGGTGCAGCTGTTCGAAAACCTTCCCGATTCGCTGCTGCCGCCCCTGAATCTCCTCGACGAGCCCGAGAAGCATCTCGAGGTGATGAGCACCGAAACGCTCGAGTTCACTTCGCGCCTGATCGAGAAAAAGCTGCTCGATTTCGGTGTGGAAGTGAAGGTCGTTGCGGCCTATCCCGGGCCGGTCATCCCCCGCTACGAAATCGAGCCGGCGGTCGGCGTCAAGGGCAGCCAGGTCATCAATCTCGTGAAGGACCTGGCGCGGGCGCTGTCGGTGGTGAGCATACGGGTCGTGGAAACCATACCCGGCAAGAGCCTGATGGGCCTGGAAATCCCCAATCCGACCCGCCAGACCGTGCGGCTTTCGGAGATTTTGAGCTCGCAGGTCTACGCCGATCAGCCCTCGCCGCTGACGCTCGCGCTCGGCAAGGACATCGCCGGCAACCCGGTGGTCGCGGATCTCGCGCGCATGCCGCACCTGCTGATCGCCGGCACGACCGGTTCCGGCAAGTCGGTGGGCATCAACGCGATGCTGCTGTCCCTCTTGTACAAGTCGTCATGGAAACAGGTGAAATTGATCCTCATCGATCCGAAGATGCTCGAGCTGTCCATCTACGAGGGCATACCCCATCTGCTGGCGCCGGTCGTCACCGACATGCGCCAGGCGCAGAACGCCTTGCGCTGGTGCGTCGGGGAGATGGACCGACGCTACAAGGTGATGAGCGCGTTGGGCGTGCGCAACATTGCGGGCTTCAACCAGAAGGTGCGCGACGGGGCGAAGGGAAAGAATCCCGTATTGGATCCGTTATCGCTGTCGGACGAGACCCGCGAGCCGCTGGACGAGATGTCGCTGATCGTCGTCGTCATCGACGAGCTTGCCGATCTCATGATGGTGGTCGGAAAGAAAGTGGAGGAACTGGTCGCGCGGCTTGCCCAGAAAGCGCGCGCGGCCGGGATCCACCTCGTGCTGGCGACGCAGCGCCCGTCCGTCGACGTGATCACCGGGCTGATCAAGGCAAACATCCCGACGCGCATCGCGTTCCAGGTGTCGGCGCGCGTCGACTCGCGCACGATCCTGGACCAGATGGGGGCGGAGGCGCTGCTCGGCCAGGGCGACATGCTCTACCTGCCGCCCGGCACCGGTTTCCCGCAGCGCGTGCACGGCGCGTTCTGCGCCGATCACGAGGTGCACAAGGTCGTGGACTATCTTAAAAAACTGGCGCGGCCCCAGTACGTGGAAAGCGTGCTCGAAGGCGCCGAGCTCGAGGCGGAAGGGGAGGGGGCGCTCGAAGGCGGCGACGCCGAATCGGACCCGCTGTACGACCAGGCGGTGGCCATTGTGCTCAAGACGCGCCGCGCGTCGATTTCACTCGTGCAACGCCATCTCCGCATCGGCTACAACCGGGCCGCGCGGCTGATCGAGCAGATGGAGCGCGCCGGCCTGGTTTCCGCGATGCAGTCGAACGGCAATCGCGACGTGCTGGTCCCTGCTTCGGCAACCGAGGAACGCTGAGAGTAGCTGACGAAATGAGGGGATGCTCCCCAGGTCGTCACTGCGTCTGGAATCTTCGCCGCTTCCAGTTGTCCCACAGGCTGTTGCAAAATGAAGAGATTCTGATGCGCCGACTCGCATTCATCGTACTGCTGGCGTTGCCGCTTGCCGCGTGGAGCGCCACCGTCGACGAGTTGAAATCCTATCTGCAGCAGACCACGACGGCGAAAGCGCGCTTCGCGCAGATGGTGCTCGACAAGAACCTGAAGCAGCTGCAGCAGGCGACCGGCACGATGCAGTTCTCGCGGCCCGGGAGGTTCCGCTGGGAATACGAAAAGCCGTACGAGCAGACCATCGTCGCCGACGGCACGCGGCTGTGGATATACGACAAGGACCTGAACCAGGTCACGGTCCGCAAGCTCGACCGCGCGCTGGGCAGCAGCCCGGCCGCGCTCCTCGCCGGCAGCAATGAAATCGAGAAGAGCTATACGCTCACCGCAACCGGTAATCAGGATGGCCTCGAATGGATCGAGGCCGTGCCCAGGGCCAAGGACACGCCGTTCGAGAAGATCCGGCTCGGCTTCAACAAGAACGCGCTGGAGGCGATGGAACTGCGCGATCAGTTCGGGCAGGTTACGGTGATCAAGTTCTCGGCGATCGAGCGCAACGCCAGGCTGGCTCCCGACTCGTTCCGCTTTACGCCGCCCAAGGGAGCCGACGTAATCAGTGAATAACCTTGAGACAGGTTCCTTGTTTGCCAGGCGGGAACCTCGAGCACCGCTCGCGGACCGTCTCCGTCCTGGCACACTGGAAGATTTCGTAGGGCAGGAGGACCTGCTCGGCCCGGGCAAGCCTCTGCGGCTGGCATTCACCGCCCGCAAGCCGCATTCGATGATCCTGTGGGGGCCTCCCGGGTCGGGCAAGACCACGCTGGCACGCCTCCTCGCCGGGGCTTTCGATGCCGAATTCATCGCGATTTCCGCCGTCCTGGCCGGCATCAAGGATATCCGTGATGCCGTAATGGCCGCGGAGCACACCTTGCAGCAGTCCGGCCGCCACACGATACTGTTCGTGGACGAAGTTCATCGCTTCAACAAGGCGCAGCAGGACGCGTTCCTGCCGCACGTGGAACGGGGACTGTTCACCTTCATTGGCGCGACCACCGAGAATCCCTCGTTCGAAGTCAACAGCGCGCTGTTGTCGCGCGCGGCGGTCTACGTGCTCAAGCCGCTCACCGACGGCGAACTGGCGCAGCTGTTCGATCGTGCGCGCAACGCGGCGTTGGGCGGGCTGCGCATCACGGACGGGGCGCGGCAGGCACTGATCGGCGCGGCCGACGGCGACGGGCGGCGCCTCTACAACATGCTGGAGCAGATCGGCATTGCCGCGGCCGAGGCGCCGGAAGCCGAATTCGATGAGCCCTTCGTGCGTGCCGCGCTGGCGCAGCGGCTGCGCCGGTTCGACAAGGGCGGCGACCAGTTCTACGACCAGATCTCCGCCCTGCACAAGTCCGTGCGCGGCTCCGCGCCCGATGCCGCGCTGTACTGGCTCACCCGCATGCTCGACGGCGGCGCCGATCCGCTGTATATCGGGCGGCGGCTGGTGCGGATGGCGATCGAAGACATCGGGCTCGCCGATCCGCGGGCGCTGCGGCTCGCGCTCGACGCCTGCGAAACCTACGAGCGGCTCGGTTCTCCGGAAGGCGAGCTGGCTCTCGCGGAGGCTGCGCTGTACCTGGCCGTCGCCCCCAAGAGCAACGCCGCGTACACCGCGTTCGGCGCGGCGCGCGCGTTCGTGCAGAACGACCCGTCACGTCCCGTGCCGGAGCATCTGCGCAACGCGCCGACCAGGCTCATGAAGGATCTGGGTTACGGCCGGGACTATCGTTACGCGCAGGATGAGCCCGAAGGCTATGCCGCCGGGGAGTATTATTTTCCCGCGGGCGTGACCGAGAGCTTCTACCGGCCCACGGACCGCGGTCTGGAAGCGAAGATACGCGAGCACCTGGAGCACTTGCGCGAGCTCGACACGTCCTCCAGCAAGCCCGGGAAGAGCAGGTAGCGTCGGCGCTTGACCACTGAGCCGCCGGGGCATTGCTGGCGAGCCGGGGGGGCCGCGTGTTAACGTTGCGCCGCTGAACTACCTCCGGAAGAACATCAGCATGTTAGACATACAATTGCTGCGCACCGACCTCGCCGGCGTGGCGAAACGGCTCGCCGATCGCGGCGCGGCCGTGGACACCGCAGCGTTCGAAAAGCTCGAATCCCAGCGCAAAGCCGTGCAGACCGAGACGCAGGAGCTGCAGGCGAAACGCAATCAGCTCTCGAAGGAGATCGGGCAGCTGAAAGCCAGGGGAGAGGACGCCGCAGCGTTGATGGCACAAGTAAACGCACAGGCCGACCGCCTGAAGGCCCTGGAACGGGAACTGGCGGCGATCCAGGCCCAGCTCGATGACTTCCTCATGACGCTGCCCAACCTGCCGCACGCCAGCGTGCCGGCGGGCAAGTCGGCGGAAGACAACCCTGAAATGCGCCGGACAGGCACGCCGCGCAACTTCGATTTCCCGGTCGAGGACCACGTGAACGTGGGCAACCGGCTGGGGCTCGATTTCGAAACCGCCAACAAGTTGAGCGGCGCGCGTTTCGTGGTGATTCGGGGCGCGCTGGCGCAGCTCCACCGCGCGCTCACGCAGTTCATGCTCGATACCCACACGCGCGAGCATGGTTACACCGAGGTCTACGTTCCGTACATGGTGACGGCCGAATGCGCCAACGGTGTCTCCAGCCTGGCCAAGTTCAAGGACGATCTCTTCAAGGTCGAAGGCCGCGACCTGTACCTGATCCCGACGGCGGAATACCCGGTCACCAACATCGTGCGTGGTGAAATCGTTCCCGGCGAGAAGCTGCCGCTCAAGTTCGTCTGCCACACGCCCTGTTTCAGGAGCGAGGCGGGTTCCTACGGCAAGGACACGCGCGGCATGATCCGCCAGCACCAGTTCGAGAAAGTCGAGCTCGTCCAGGTCGTCCCGCCCCAGAAGTCGTACGACGCGCTCGAAGAATTGACGGCGCATGCGGAGGCCATCCTGAAGATACTGGGCCTGCCGTACCGCGTGGTCACGTTGTGTACCGGCGACATGGGCTTCTCGGCAGCCAAGACCTACGACATTGAAGTATGGCTGCCGGGCCAGAACGCCTATCGCGAGATCTCCTCCTGCAGCAACTTCGAGGCGTTCCAGGCGCGCCGGATGCAGGCGCGGTTCCGCAACGAGAAGAACAAACCAGAGCTCGTGCACACGTTGAATGGCTCGGGCCTTGCCGTGGGCCGCACGCTGGTGGCGATACTGGAGAACTTCCAGAACGCCGACGGCAGCGTCGCGGTGCCCGAAGCGCTGCGGCCTTACATGGGCGGGACGAGCGTCATCCGCGCGAACTAGCGCCCATTTCAAGCAGAACAGAGATTAGCCACAGATACACACAGATAAACACGGATAAGGCAAAAGCGGAAATTCAAGTCATTTGGCTTGGTTTCATCTGTGTTTATCTGTGTTTATCTGTGGCTGAAATCGCTGCTAGAATCGCGCCTGCGCGGAACGGAGAGGTGCCAGAGCGGTTGAATGGGCCGGTCTCGAAAACCGGAATACGCGCAAGTGTATCGTGGGTTCGAATCCCACCCTCTCCGCCAGTCAAGTCCCGTAAGGTCCTGAAACGTATTATTTTCGTTTCCCGGCCTTGCATCGTACCCATACACCTACCCATATTCGAGCGTTTGGTCAGGTGAGTTGGTGCTCCTGGGCAAGCCGGTTGCACTCTTCGATGCATCGTTTGTGAATGTCCGCTCGCCGTTGATGTGGGTCGGCGGCGAGCTGCTTCGTGATCCTCCAGCCGGGTCAGAAAGGCGAAGCGTTTGGTGCAGCGCTCCAGCATCAGTTTCGGATCGGATTCGCTGCCCCGCACGAGCTGACGCAGGTCGTCCCAATCCCATTTCATGGCCTGTTCCAGTTTTGCGAACCATCTGTCAGGCACGAAGGTATCGCCCGCCTGCCAGAGCTTGATTACGGCGAGTTTTCTAATCAGCGCCTCGGGCATGGGCCGGCTGGCGAACTGAGCGAGGTCCCAAATGTCGCGCGGCTTCTCGCGTTGATAGGTCGCTCGTATTTTCTCGGCAAGAATTTCCTCAATCCGCAAACAAGGTATCGCGCTTGGCTTGAACGGCAACAACCCGAAGTACGACACTTCGAGTTGGGGGCGGTCGTCGCGCGGGAGCGTGGGGACTTCTCGATTGCTGACTTGTAGCTTGATGGCGCCCTCGCCCCAAGCGTGCTTGTAGCGCGGCTCACAACCCCACGAGACACCGTCACCCGTTTCATACCAGCCCTTATCTCCGAGATCGAGCTCGAACTGAATCTCATGGAACGGCTCGTTCAAGCGCTCCGCTAATTCCATCACGAAGTCGTCCGCACTCTTGCCGGTCACAACACACGTGAAGTCGAGATCGATGGAAAATCGCCCTTTGGCCCCGAACCACGTTTTGCGTATGCAGGTGCCGCCCTTGAAAGCGACTTCTTTCAGGAATCCTTTCTCAGAAAGGAGCTGCAGAAGGTAGGTGAGTACAATCTCCTTCTCGACCACTTGCAGATCCTTGATGCCTGACTCGTGGGCAAAGCGCCGTACCTGAAGGTGAGTGAGCATCGTCAAATCTTGAAGAGCAAGTCTGGATCGACGTTGACCACCACGCCCCATTTTCCGTCGTAGTGCGGCGCCCCGGTGCCGCGCGCACGCGGCACGAGATAGGTACGGCTTGAAGGTTTGAGCCGCTGGCGCAGGCGCTCGCGCAAAGTGTCCGGCAGTGCGAGATGGGCAACGTCGCAGAGATAACCGAATTTCTGGATCAGCGCCGTATTGCCCAGCCGCTCCAGATAGTCGATCACCTTTTCCCATTGCCAGTGGCGCGCAGCCTTGGCCAGTATCGCAGACGCCTCCGAAATACCACCGGCGCGGCTGGGAAAAGCGATGCAGTCGAGCACGGTTTTTTCGCGGTCGCTCATCGGCACCGGGTAGCCGTAGACTTCGACGCGCTCGATTGCGAACATCGCTTTTTCAGGCAGGCGCGCGAAGCGGACTTCGCTGTCGTTGATACGCCGGTTGCGCGCGTGCGTGCGGGTGACTACCCAGATCACGCTTCGCAGTTGTGTTGTCAGGCCCCAATGGGCGGCGGCGGTGGAAAAAGCGATGTAGCCGTCCAGGGTCAACTGACTCGCGAGCGCCAGAGTGTTCGACTCGCCGAGCGGTGTCGCCCCCCACTCGGGCGGGATGAGCAAGTACTTGCCGCGGCCCGCGCGTACGAGCCATCCCTTGCGCACCAGGCTTTGGAGTATGTCGTCCGCAGTTTTCTCGGAAAGTGCAAAGCGCTCGATCGCATCGCGGCGCGTAAGCTCGCGCCGCCCCTGCTCTGAGAGGCCCAGGACGAGCCGACTTTCCGTGGAACTCAAGCTCCGATAGTTTCCTGGATCATCCATACCCGGTAAAACCCCGTGAAACGCTTCGTTTGTTAATCGAAGCCTAGGCGGAAATGCGGGCAATTGCAAGTGTCTATAGTACACATAACACGACATTAATTCGGGTAATGATCTATCTGTTAACACACGTAACATACAAACATTAATTCAATGGCTTGAATCGATATCCATGCCCCGGACAGGGCAGGAGTGACGATTCCTGGTGACGAGGTGGTGGTGACGAGATACTGGCGACGAAGAGCCCGTTGCACGTCACCACTTTTCGTCACTATTATTCGTCACCCGTATTCGTCACTTTTTCCCGCAGGGTGCTACGCAGCGCTCGCACGATGCGGCCGACCCGATTCGTCTGGCGGATCGCATCGGCAGCACTTTCGAGATATCCCAATCGAGCCGCCAGTTCGAGCTGCGTTTCAAGCTCTGCCAGCGATCCGCAACTGATTCCCAGGAACTGCACCAATTCCCGCGGGGAGTTCCTGGCGGCGCCTTCGGCGATATTCGATGGGACCGAGACGGCCGAGCGCCTTATCTGGCTCGTGAGCCCGAACAGCTCCGCCTTTGGGAAATCTGCCGTGGCGCGATACACGATTTCGACGAGGTTCATGGCTTCGCGCCATGCAGTCAAGTCGCGATGAGTGGACGTTGCCATTTCGACCATAACGCCGCATGGGCCGGCAGCCTTCCTTCGTCCTTCGGGGCAGATACCAACTGCGCCAGTGGTAAGCGAGGCGTGCCACGTGCATACCCCGCAAACACGCGGGCAGATGCACGCCAGCAAATCGCCGTAGCTGCGGCAGCGGCGGGCACTGCGCCGACATTGGTGCGCAGTTCTGCGCCAACTTCTGCAGCAGCAATCGCGTCGTCACTACTCCGGCGCGAGCCGGTAGTGACGATGCGCTGAAAGTCCCGCGCGTCAAAGACTTACGCCCCCCTGGCGCAAGTCATTCTCCCGAGTGATGGGGTCCCTGACCCATCGTCCCCCATGACCGTGCAATGCGGTCAGTCCTTTTGCCCGAACTTTCGGGCAATCCCAATCGCGCCGATATGGCGCTCCCCTGAGCCCTGGGTCAATGGCTCGCATCGATGAGTTCTGCTCCCGACAGGGAGGGCCATCGAAGCCAAGAGCGGGTGCAGCCGCGGCAAGCAGCAAAAACCCTGCACACAACGGGAGTGGTGGCCCGCGTCCCTCGTGGTTCTCGCAACGCCAATGGTGTTCGAGACGGACAGAAACACTGACCAGACAGATCGACACACCAGGCGCAGCAGTTGAAACGGACCAACGGCAATGAGGAGATTATGCGAGACCTGAACTACGAACTGAAGCAGCTCTGCCAGCGCAACCGCGACGGCAGCTACGCCACCCAGGTGGCGCGGGAACGAATTCTCACCCTGATCGCGAACCAGCTCCATGAGATGGGTTTCCGGCACATGAACGTCCACAGCCTGAAGCCCAAGCACGTCGAGGCGCTGGTCGAAGGCTGGAAAGCGAAGGGCTTGAGCGTCAGGCACCCTGAAGAACCGGATGACGGAACTGCGGTGGTGGGCGAAAAGACCGGCAAGGAGAACATCATCGCCCGGAGCAACGACCACTACGGGATCGCCGAACGGCAATACGTGACGAACGTCAGCAAAGCCCGAGAGCTTAGCGCTGGCGATCTGGCCAAGGTCACCGATCCGTACTCGCAGGTATCGCTCAAGCTACAGGCCGCGTTCGGCCTGCGGCGGGAGGAGTCGATCAAGATTCGACCGGGCTGGGCCGATCGCGGCGACGAGCTCGTGCTCCAGGACTCCTGGACCAAGGGCGGCCGGGCGCGGGATCCGCACCGATGAGCAACGCCAAGTGCTCGCCGAGGCGAAGGTACTCGCTGGCAAGGGCAGCCTGATCCCGGACGACAAGTCCTACGTCCAGCAGCTCAAGCGGTATGAGGACCAGTGCGCGAAGGCCGGAATTCATCATGCCCACGGCCACCGCCACCATTACGCGCAGGAGCGCTACCAGACCTTGACGGGACGGGCCGCGCCGGCCGCCGGCGGGCTACGGTCGAAGGAACTTAGCCCTTCTGAGAAGGAAATCGATCGCGAGGCGCGGCTCACGATCTCACGCGAGCTGGGCCACGAGAGGGAGGCTGTTACGGCGATTTATTGCGGAAGATAGCAAGGTCGCCGGGTGCGAGCGATCAGAACCGCTTGGCGTACTGTGCCGGAGTCTCGATCTGAAAGGGCACCGCTCCGTTTCGAATACGACCCGCATTACGCCCGCCGCGTGCCCAGGCGACGGCGTCCTTGACATCGGCTTCAGTCACGCCACGCTGTGCGATCTCGCCGCGCAGGCGTTCCAGATCGGCGTCTTCACCTTCGGCGACGATCAACACTTCGACGCGCTGGCCCTTGCGAAGCGGCAACGGCTCCTTCAGGACGAGCCGCTGCGGGT
>CAZQJF010000021.1:0-2842 GCA_964593735.1 uncultured Streptomycetaceae bacterium
GTAAGCTGCGGCCGGCGGGCGCGCCAGGCGGTCGCCCGCTCGTAGGCGTGCCCCGCCTTGAGTACGCCCGCCTCGTCGAACGGCCGGCCGATGATCTGCATGCCGAGCGGCAAGCCGGTCTGGCTGAACCCGTTGCACAGCGCCAGCGCAGGCCCGGCGGTGACGTTGGAGGGCGTGAACACGCTCGAGCGCTGCCAGAAGTTGAGCGTGCGGTGCGCGTCCAGCCGCGGCGCGGGTCCGAAGCCGGCAGTGAGCAGCACGTCGTACTTCGCGTACCGGCCGCGCGCTTCCGCGATGATGCGGCGATGCTCGCGGCTGGCCGCGACGTAGTCCGCGGCCTGAAACAGGCACGCGGGCAGTATGCGGCCGAGAAAGTCGCGGCCGAAAGCGCCGGGGCGTTTGACCAGATCCGGGTAGTTGATGGAGAAGATCTCGGTCTCGGCGATGATGACCTTGACGTCGAAGGAGTCCATCATCGGGCGCGCGCGGCAGTCCTCCACCTTTGCGCCGAGCTTCCTGAAAACGTCGATCGCATCGTCCATCGCGCGCCTGAGATCTTCGTGCGCGGGCGCGTCTTCCTCCCAGTAATGCCGCAGCACCCCGATCTTCAGACCGCGCACGTCCTGGGACAGTGCCGCGCGGTAGTCCGGGATGGGCGCTTCGACGCTGCCGGCATCGCGTGGATCGTGGCCGGCGAGCGCCTGCAGCACGATGGCACAGTCCTCGACCGTCCAGGCCATCGGGCCGCAATGATCGAAGGTAAACGAATTGGGTATGACGCCGGCGCGGCTGACCAGCCCGTAGGTGGGCATGAGGCCCGCGATGCCGCAGTGCGACGCCGGTCCCCGGATGGAGCCCCCGGTGTCGGAGCCGAGGGCGAACGGCGCAAGGCCGGCCGACACCGCCGCGCCCGAGCCGCTCGACGATCCGCCCGTGAAGTGCTCGAGGTTCCATGGATTGCGCGCGGGAGGCCACGGCAGGTCGAAAGAAGGGCCGCCGTGCGCGAACTCGTGTGTCGCGAGCTTACCGAGCAGTACGGCGCCGGCATCCTGGAGCTTCCCGGTGGTGGTGGCGTTCTCCGCGGGAACGTTCTCCGCGCAGACTCGGGAATGACCCGAGGTCAGGATGCCGCGGGTGTTGTAGATGTCCTTCAAACCGAAGGGGATGCCGTGCAGCGGCCCGCGGTAGCGTCCCTTTGCGATCTCCTGCTCGGCTTCCCGCGCCTGCTTCAATCCCAGCTCGGCGGTAAGCGTGATAAAGGCGTTCAACTGCGGGTCAAGGTCCGCGATGCGCTTCAAGTACGCCTGCGCGAGTTCCACGGGCGAGAGCTTGCGCGTGCGGATCAGGTCGGCCAACTGCGCGATGGTGGAAAAGCAGAGGTCGTCGGGCATGGAGGAATCTGTCGGGGAAGAGTTGGTAGTGCTCAGTTTGAAATGTAAGTGACGCTATTGAGTTAGTAAACACTAACATGCAAGCGCTGCGATCTCTGCCATGCGGGCGGCAAAAGTTACTATTATTTCCATGGTTGTGGAATATTCCTACTTATGGCAATATTCCATAACACTGGCATCAATAGGAATAATGTGGAACGGAGCCAAATCTTGAATCCGTTTAAGCCTGGTGCTGGACACAAGCCGCCCTACCTAGCCGGCCGATCATCGGAACAAGTAGAGATGCGCACGCTGCTTCAGCAACATGAGATCACGCAAAACTTGATATTGACCGGCCTGAGAGGCGTTGGAAAAACAGTGTTACTAGACGCCTTTAAGCCCATCGCTCAGGAAATAGGCTGGCTTTGGGCGACAAATGATATGTCGGAAGCAGCCAGTGAAACAGATGAGAACTTAGCTACGCGCATCCTCACCGATATCGCGATTGTTACGTCACCCCTAGTCGTGGAAGAAGTGCGGCAAATTCCGTTAGGGTTTTCGCAAACCGAGAAGGTAATTCATCGTCCTTTGAACTACGATGTTCTCAAGAGTCGTTATGACCAAACGCCCGGCCTGGTTTCAGACAAGCTGAAGGCGTGCCTAGAGTTCGTGTGGTCGGTTATGCCGCAAGGCGCAATATCAGGAATTGTTTTTGCGTACGACGAAGCGCAAAATCTGGCAGACCACGATGAGGAAAAGCAATTTCCGCTCGCGCTACTTCTCGACGTATTTCAGTCAATCCAGAGGCGTGGAATTCCGTTTATGCTGATTCTCACCGGATTGCCTACGCTTCCAACAAAATTAGTTGAGTCGAGAACGTATGCAGAGAGAATGTTTCATACGATCTTCTTGAGGAAACTAGACGATGAACCAGCACGAGAAGCGATAGTGAGGCCGATCAAAGACGCTAAATGCCCTTTTGAACTCTCTGATGAAACCGTGAATCGAATTGTAAGAATCTCAGGTGGCTACCCCTATTTTATTCAATTCATCTGCAAAGAGGTTTTTGACGTTTGGATATCACAAATCAACAAGGGGGATTCTCCATCCGTTCCAGAAAGTGATATCGTCAGAAAACTTGATGCTGACTTCTTTCACGGAAGATGGGCACGCGCCACTGACAGGCAGCGCGATCTTCTTCAGGTCATAGCGACCTTGCCCAACGCTGAATTCGAGTTCAGCGTTAAAGAGGTTGTAGAGGGATCTAAACTTTCTCTCGCTAGACCGTTTAGGCAAAGCCACGTTAGCAAGATGCTGAACGAGCTGGCGGATGCTGGTTTGGTATACAAGAACAGATGGGGAAAGTATTCGTTAGCTGTGCCGCTAATGTCGCAATTCATTCAGCGGCAAACCAGGCGGGCAGTCAATCTACAGCTAGGGGCTCCTTGAACCACTAGCTCTTGCTGCCCTTC
>CAZQJF010000021.1:2942-12803 GCA_964593735.1 uncultured Streptomycetaceae bacterium
GGGCAGTCAATCTACAGCTAGGGGCTCCTTGAACCACTAGCTCTTGCTGCCCTTCTCCTAAACTAATCGCCTCCAAAATCTTCAGCGGAATTTTTCCCAGAGACTACTCATGCCGTTCCATCGCTTCGAGGGCTTGAAGTCCCACCGTTTCAATCCGCACCTTTCGACCGCTGAAGGGCCGGTCATCGAAGGCGAGTTCATGTATTTCCGCATGGTGACCAAGCGCGCCGGGACCGGCGCCGAGCTGCATTACCATCCGAATGAGCTCATGGCATTCCCGCTGCGCGGCAAAGGCGACTGCGTCGTCGGCAAGGACCGACGCATCATCCAGCCGGGAACGTTCGTGCACTTCCCGCCCTACGCGCGCCACGGCCTGAAGGCAACCGAGGACGGCGACCTCAAATATCTCTACATCAAGGACCGCACCTGGACGCTGATCGGCTCGGCCGCCGACGAGGCGCTCCCCGGCAAGGCGCGCTCGGCGGTCGAAGTTGAGCGCGACGTGAAGGCGGGAAAGTACCCGGGACAAAAGAAGGACGCGGCGAAATCAAAGGCGATCATCGACGGACTCGGCACGTGTTACTACCCGATGATCGACGCCCTCGACGCCCCGCCCGCTTCCGGCCACAGCGAGCGCTGGGTCGAGGGCACCAACATCGCGTTTGGCTTCGTCGAGTCCCCGCCCGGGCACGTCGAGGAGGCGAAGAAGAGCGCGCACGAGATCTTCCTCTACGTGATCCGCGGGGCGCTCGACGCCGCCGTGGCCGGGACGAAGAAGCGCGTCGCGGCCGGCGGCGTCGTCCACTTCCCGCGCAACGCCGCGTACCGCCTCGAGGTGCGCGGCAGGGACAACGTGCGCTACGCCGCCGTGCGCTCGACGCCGCGGCTGGAGGCGGCGATCGGGAAGAGCGGGGCGGCGGACAACTGGCGGGGGTGAGGGATCAATCCGCCTTGATGCCCGCCGTCTGCACCAGCTTGCCCATCTTCTCGTAGTCCTCCCTGATCAGCTTGCCGAAGTCTTCCGGGGTGCCCATGGCGGGCTCTTCCCCCAGCGCGAGAAACCGTTTGCGGACCTCGGGCGAAGCGAGCGCTTCGTTCATTACGCGGTTGAATTTGGAGATGACCTCCCGCGGCGTCCCGCGCGGCGCGACGACGCCGTTCCAGCCGTAGAAGCGGAATCCCGGCACGCCGCTCTCGGCAATGGTTGGCATGTTGGACATGATCGATGAGCGCTTGTCGCCGCCTGTCGCGAGGCATCGCAGGCGTCCGGTCTTCACTTGAGCCATTCCCGCGCTGAGCGGTGCCACCGTGAAGTCCGATTCTCCCTGCGCCACCGCCGCGATGGACGCGCCGCCCTTGTACGGCACGTGGTTGGCGGCGATGCCGGCGAGCGTCGTGAAGAGCACGCCGCCCAGGTGGCTCGTCGAGCCGATGCCCGCGGAGGCCATGTTGAGCTGGCCGGGCTTGGCCCTCGCCAGGTTCAGCAGCTCCTGCACCGACTTCGGCGGCAGCTTGTTGTTCACGCAAAGGGCGGTATTGGACAGGATGAACATGCCGATCGGAACGAAATCGCGCCGGGGATCGTAAGAGAGCTTGCGGTACACGTGCGGCGTAATGGCCATCATCGAAGCCGCGACGCCGACGAGAGTGTAGCCGTCCGGCGCGGCCCGCGACGCAATTTCCATGCCGATGGTCCCGCCCGCGCCCGGCCGGTTGTCCACGACGAGCTGCTGGTTCAGTCGCTCCGCGGTGGCGGCAAACACAATGCGTCCCACGGTGTCGGTGGTGCTGCCCGGGCCCTGTGGCAGCAACATGCGGACCGGGCGGGAAGGGTAGCTTCCGGTCTCGGCGGCCAGCGCGGCCGGGCCCGGCGCGAGCAGCGCGGGCAACATCCACCAGTAAATTCGCATGATGAACTCCCCTCGATCGTGTTGATTCCGCATAGTGTCGCACGGCGGGACGGCGATTCGCCATGCTACGATTCGGCGTTCGAAGCACAGGGCGGAGCGGAACATGGGTCAGGCCGCGCACAAATCAGGCATCCAGTACGTGTACGATTTCGCCGCGCTCGACCGCGTTCCAGATGGTACAACGAGCGCCAAAGTCACCGCACGGCGTCTGCTGTCGGGCCCCACGCTCAAGACCGGAAAATCTTCGACCGTCGGCGCCGTGCTGACTGGCGCCCATATCATCCTCACGCTCGGCACCCAGGCGCGCGGCTCCGGCGCCAATGCGCATACCCACCCCAACGAGCAGTTCAACTATATCGTTCAGGGCACGATGACGGGAGAAATCGCCGGCGAGCTGGTGTTCGCGCCGCGCGGCACGATATTGCACACGCCGGGCAGCATCGTGCATACCGGGCTCGCGTGCCCCGAAGAGGACCTCGTCTTTCTCGCGCTGAAGGACACGCGGCACGGCATTACCGGTCCGCCGGTGGACGGCAGGTACGAAGGCCCGAACTACCTGGCCGGCTTCGGGACGAGAGCCGGCGAGCGCATGAGAACCACCGCCGAGTTGATCGCCGAGTCGGGCCGCGACCCGGAAGGGGTCAAGACGCGCTACGTCTACGACTTCGCGCGCCTGGAGAACAAGCCGGGACGCGCGGCGAGCGCCGCGGTGACCCCGCAGGTGATACCCGCCGCATCGGACGCAAAGGGCGCGCTGCTGACCGGCGAAAAGCTGCACGTCGCACTGCTGCGCTACCCGCGCGGGGGAACGGCGCGCATTCAATCCCATCAGAACGAGCAGTTCACGTTCGTCGTCGAAGGCGCGCTCAAGGCGGAAATCGCGGGCGAAGAATGTATCGTCGGGAAGCATTGCCTCGCCCATATCCCGCCCGGGGTGCCGCATCGGCTGGGGGTGAATGGAAAAGAGGACGCGCTGGTCGTCACGGTTCAGGACACGCGCTACGGCTTCGCCGTTTAGGGAGGGATGAGGGCAAGGAATTGTTCCAGGTTCAACGTTCAAGGTTCAAGGTTAGTCGTGCAACTTGGAACTTGGAACTTTGAACTTTGAACGAGCCTTTCATCAGTCACGCCCTATTGGTCACGCATCACCGATCACCCATCACCCGTCACGCCTCACTCAACCTTGATTCCCGCGTCGCGGATCAGCTTCCCGTAGCGCTCGTGTTCCTGCCGCACGAACCGCGCGAATTCCTCCGGTGAGTTGGGCGCCGGGTCCGCGCCGATCTGGGTGAGTTGTTGCCGCGTGTCGGGACTGCTGACCGCCTGCACCGTGGCGGCGTGCAGCCGGCTCACGATCGCTTGCGGTGTGCCCTTGGGCACCATCAACCCGAACCAGCCGATCACCACGAATCCCGGAACGCCGGATTCGAGCACGGTCGGCACGTTCGGAAACGCCGGCGAGCGCTTGCGGCCGCTTACCGCTATCGCCTTCAGCCGGCCGGCCTTGACGAACGAGGCGATCGCGGCCATCGGACCGAAATTGAAATCGGCCTCGCCGGACATGACCGCGGTGAGTGCGGACGCGCCGCCCTTGTAGGGCACGTGCAGGAACTCGATGCCGGCCGCCCTGGCGAACAGGATGCCGGAAAAATGGCTCGCCGATCCGGCGCCGGCGCTGGCGTACTTGATCGCGCCGGGCTTTGCTCTGGCGAGCGTGACGAGGTCTTTTACCGTGCCGGCGGGAAAAGCGGGCGTGGTATTGAGCAGGTTCTGAACTTCCGCGAACATCGCAACCGGCACGAGATCGCGCAGCACCGGTCACTCACCTCGCCGCCCCGCATGGTGGACTCGGAGGTTCGGGAGAATGATAACGGTGAAAAAGCATTTGATCTATGGATTGCCGCAGGTATATGGTCAGCCTGTCGGACCCATGACCTGAGGGATCGATATCAGCGCATTGGTAGTCGCTTCGATTGGTCAGCGCCGAGCCGACAGGCTGTAACGAGATTAGAGTTGTTTAATGAACGGAATCGTCAACCAGACTGCATCCGGCGTACAACCGTATTCACGATTCAACCTCGCAATTCATTTTAGCGGTTTTCGCGGAACAAGGCCGACAAGCCGCTGGGAGGCAGCATGGATATTTCCCTGAGTGAAGGACAGCGCGCGTGGCAGTTGAAGGCGCGCGAGTTCGCGCAAGACGTAGTCGCCCCCATTTCCGTGAAATGCGATCGCACGCCGGGCGGTCACGCGCCCTTCGACTGGGACGTCATCAAGCAGGGCTCGAAGCTCGGCTTCAGAACCGCGGTGGTGGCGAAGGAGTGGGGCGGACACGGCATCGACTTCGTAACCCAGGCCCTCGTGATCACCGAGCTCGCCCGGGCCGACAGCGCCGTCGCCAAGACCTTCAGCCAGTGCTGGAAATGGAGCCACATGATGGCCGCGGTGTGCACGCCCGACCAGCAGCAGCGCTTCCTGGCGAAATTCGTGGCCGATGACGCCTACCTCCTGGGACATGCCGGCACCGAGCCCAATGCGGGTTCCGATCACCGGATGCCGCCCGACGACGATCCGAAGGCCGGGTGGAAGCTGAAGGCGGAACGCAAAGGCGACGACTGGATCCTGAACGGCGAAAAGTGCTTCATCGCCAACGGCGGCGTGGCCAAGCTCTATTTCGTGAGCACGCGCACCAATCCCAACGTCAGCCAGCGGGAAGGCACCACCGAATTCCTGGTGCCCATCGATACCCCGGGGCTGCGCATCGGCAAGATCTTCAACAAGAGCGGCTGGCGGTTCTACCAGAACGGCGAGCTCATTTTCGAGAACGCCCGGGTGCCGCACGCCAACATGGTGGGCGGGGTGAACGGCGGATTCGAGCTGCGCACGCATACGTCCGCGCCGTTCGGCGACCTCGAGCTCTCGGCCAATGCGCTCGGCATCTGCGACGCGGCCGTCGAGCTGGCGACGCGGCAAGCGAGCACGCGCTGGGACGGCTCGCGCTACTTCAAGGACAACCAGACGATACAGCTCCAGCTCTCCGAGATGCACATGCTGACGCAGGCGCTGCGCTCGTTCGTGCTGCGCGTCGCGGCTGA
Organism: uncultured Streptomycetaceae bacterium; assembly: GCA_964593735.1. Lineage (GTDB taxonomy): Bacteria > Pseudomonadota > Gammaproteobacteria > Burkholderiales > SG8-41 > SG8-41. Next base: position 7,948 of record CAZQJF010000021.1, read on the forward strand.
GGCGGATGACAAGGGGGCCCACCACCATTCGATCAATCACCTGCTGCTGCAGAACTTCGCCACCGAAGTCGTCCAGCGCGTCACCGCGCTCAACATGGAAATCCACGGCGGGGCCGGCACCATGACGATGGACGCAGGCGTGGAGAAGCTGGTGCGCGATGCCGTGATCTGGAGCCACCTTGCCGGGGATTCGGTGCAGCGGATGAAATCCGTCCGGCGGCTCAAGTGGTAGGAATGTGTCGTCGCTTCGCTCATTCCGACACATTCCTAATATGAACAGCCCTATGTGCGCTTGTCATCGAGCGGCTGTCGGCGATGAATTCGAAACAGCAGATTTTTCATTTACAGCCGGTCGGCTCGGCGCCGATCAGAGCGAAAACCTTGTGCGTTCACGCGCATCGCTCATGGCTGCAAGCCCGACAGGCTGAGGAGGAACGGATATGTACGATCTGCATCTCACCCCGGAGCAACTGGAGATACGCGACACGGTTCGCGATTTCGTCCAGCGGGAAATCAAGCCCGTCGTCCTGCACCCGGATCGCCTGCAGGATCTCGAATGGCATTTGCCGCTGGCGCTCGTGGACAAGGCCGGGCAGCTCGGCCTGCGCACGCTGGCGCTGTCCGAGGAAGCCGGCGGCGCGGGCGCCGACAGCCTGACCTCCTGCATCGTTCTCGAAGAGCTGGCGGCGGGCGACGCGGGCATCGCCGTCACGCTGGCGGAAACCGCCCGGCTGGCCCGCGTCCTGTTCGATGAGGCAATGACACCCGCGCAGCGTGCGCGCTTCCTGCCGCAGTTCGTGGCGGACGACCGCTACCACCTTGCCCTCGCCGGTCCCGAGCACGACGCCGAGCTCGGATGGGGCTACCACCGGCCGGCTCCGGTCGAGCCTGCCGTCAAGTTGAGCGCGGCGCGGCAGGGCGGCGACTGGGCGATAAACGGCAGCGCAAGCTTCGTTGCCAACGCGCCGCTCGCGAAGTTGTTCGCGGTCCAGGTCAGGACCGGTTCGCGCACGCCGGGAACGGGCAGCGTGAGCACGCTGCTGGTGCCGCGCGATACGCCCGGTCTCGCCGTGCGGGACCATCGGGACGCCGCGCAGGCGGCCGCGCCAGACGGCAGGCTTAACCTGCCCTGGTACCACGGGACGCGCGGCGAGCTTACGTTCAAGGACTGCCGCGTACCGGCGGACCATCTGCTCGGCAAGGAGGGGGACGCGGCGCTAGCGGATGAGCTGCGATCGGCGGGGCGCGGCACACCGCAGCTCCAGGCGATCAATCTGGGAATCGGGCGCGCAGCCCTGGAAGCCGGGGTCGAGTACGCGAAGCTCCGGGTGCAGGGCGGCCGGCCCATCGTCGAGCACCAGGCGATCGGCGCCATGCTCGCCGAAGCCGCCGTCAGGCTCACGGTAGCGCGCAGCATCATCTGGCAGGCCGCGTGGGCTGCGGATCATCCCGACGCCTATTCCGACCGCAGCCTTCCGGACCTTCCGCTCCAGACCGTGGCCAGGGTGTTCACTTCCCAGGCGGTGCGCGAGGCGACGGAGCTTGCCACCGAATGCTTCGGCGCGATGGGGGTCATGCGGGACATGCCGCTGCACAAGTACATGCACGATGCGCTGGTGTTCGTGCACTCCGAGACCAGCAACAGCGTGGCGAAATTCCGCATTGCCGAGGCGCTCGTTGGCTACGAGCGGCCCGCCGCCAGCGACGCTGCGGCCGGTGCCGTGCGGGCGGCGGCCGCCTAGAAGTACTGGTGATGGAGTGATGGAGTGATGAAGTGACGAGACGCACCGCTTTTGATCACGCCATCACCAGCAATAGCGGCATCACTAGCGATAGCGACATCACTTCATCACAAGCGACAACGGCATCACTTCATCACCAGCGAAGCGACATCACCGAATGTTAAGAATCGGAAGCCCGTCGAGGTGGAGCAACGCCGCGCGGAGACGGTATCCCGGCAACTGCTCCAGCAGGGTGTTGCAAAATCGTTAATGGCCCGTTCGTGTTGAGCGTAGCGCCGCGGAGTCGAAACATGAACGGCTGCAATTCATGACTTGTTCACCCTTCGACTCCGCGCATGCGCGCAGTTTATCCTGAGCGTGTCTCCGTTCATGCTTCGACTCCGGCAAGGCCTACGCTCAGCACGAACGGAGAGGAGTCGAAGGGCTCAGGGCGAACGGAGTTGCATCATGCGGCTAGCAGCCGTTTCAGGTTCGAACCGCGCCGGGTAACCAAAACATTGGAGGCAAACATGGAAACCGTCCAGACACCACTGCGGCATATCTACCACCTCGCCGACCTCGATCGCGTTCCCGAGGAGGCGTGCAGCGCCACCGTGACGCCGCGCGGGCCGCTGGGCGGCGAAGCGCCGGCCACCGGCAGCAGCAGCGCCAATGCCAGGTCGGCGGCGGTCGCAGCGGTGCTGACGGGACAGCGGGCCCACGTCGCGCTCGTGCGCCAGCCGCGCGGTACCGGCTCGGGAATACACACCCATCCCAGCGAGCAATTCAACTACGTGCTCGCGGGCACGCTGATCGCGGACCTCGACGGGCAGGTGATCCGGGTGCCGAAGGGACATGTCGTGCACGTACCGGCGGGTATGCCGTACGGTCATGTCGCCGGCCCGGACGAGGATGCCGTCTTCATCGCTGCCAGGGATACGCGCCACGGCTTCGCCGGCCCGGCAGCCGATGACGTTTCAGGCAGCAACGGCCGGGACAATGGTCGGGAGAAGGGGGCGGACGGGTTGCCCCGGCCGCAGACGGCCAACACAACGGGACGGAAGATCCGCTACGACTACCGGCTGGCCGACCTCGACGAGGTGCCCCAGGAACCGTGCAGCGCCAAGGTCACGCCGCGCGGCTACATCTCGAAAAAGTCCTCGTCCCGCGGCGCGGCGCTCTCGGGCGAGGCCCTGCACGTCGCGATCGTCCACAAAGCAGTCGGATCGGGCACCAAGCTGCACACCCATCCCAACGAGCAGTTCAGCTTCGTGCTGGAGGGCACCATGATCTACGAAATTTCCGGCAACAAGCTGGAAGCCGCGCCCGGCAGCATCACGCATCTGCCCCCCGGCGTGGTCCATGGCGCGATTGCTTCGGCGGCCGGCGACGTTTTGACGTTCGTGGTGAAGGACACGAGCCACGGCATGTCCGGACCCCCGATCGACGGCATCGAGGACGGCCCGGTGTTCCTGCCCGGATTCGGCCCGCAGAAAAAGGGTTCGTGAGGAGCGGGCATGGCGTTCTACCGGTTCGAGAAGCTCAAGTCCTATCCGTCCAACGCCCGGCACAGCTTCAAGGCGCGCGAAGACGTCAATTATCTCTACATCAAGGACCGCACCTGGACGATGATCGGCGCGGCGGCGGACGAAGCCCTGCCGGAGCAGGCAAGGTCGGCCACCGAAGTCGCCAGGGATCTGAAGGCGGGCAAGTACCCGGGCGGCAGGAAGGAGCCGGAAAAGTCGCAGGCGATAGTCGAAGGCCTGGGTGATTGCTTTCATCCCATGCTGGACGGCCTGGGCGCGCCGGCCGCCTCCGGCCATTGCGAGCGGTGGCCGGAAGGCGCAAATCTCGCGTTTGGTTTCATCGAATCGCCGCCCGGCCACGACATGGGCGAGAAAAAGGCGCCGCACGAGATCTTCGCCTACGTGATCAGCGGTTCGCTCGACGCGAAGGTCGGCCGGAAACGGCAACGCACGCGGCCCGGTGACGTGATACACGTGCCGCGCGGCGCCGCATTCCGCTGGGTCGTCCGCGGGCGCGGCCCCGCGCGCTATGCGCTGGTGCGTTCCACCACCCGGCTGGAAGCGGAAGTCGCCCGCAACGGCGCTTCCGACAACTGGCGCGGGTGAGTGAGCCAAGTGCGTGATCCGTGAATCGTGATCCGTGATCCGCGGCGGAAAAGCGTAAGCCATGTTGTCGTCCTCGCGAAGGCGGGGACCCAGTAACGAAACGGAGTCGCCTGGGTTTCCGCCTGCGCGGGAATGACGACTAGTTGGTTGAGCTCCCTTGGAAAATGACCGCATGAAACCGTCAACGTGTTTAGCTTTGAGCGCTGCGGCCTTCCTGTTGAACGCTGCAGCCGTGCACGCTCCACCCGATTAGCTACCTGCGCATGTTGACGAGAATTGCGATTGCCGTAGGAGCACTTGCGTTGGTCGCAGGGATAAGCTTCTGGCTTGCACCAATTGCTTACACATGCATGCTTGAGGGACAGTGGCCGTCAGTTATTCGTGCGCTCGTGATGGCTTTCTTCGGTCCCGGCGTTGGAAGCCTCGACATTCACAGCGGTCCGATTTGGACAAGCTTTGGGATTATCCTGACGGCGCCGTGGTTGCTTGGATATGCAGCCAGTGGCAAGAGATGGCTAATGGTTGCAGGAGTAGTTGCCTGGATGGCATCGGGAGCCTTGTTGGTCGCCTTGATGCTCTGAAAGCCGGCAGTCGCAAGGCTGGAGACGCTTGTCGGGGCAATGCAGTTTGGTGCGTATTGGTGCAGAACGGTGTATTCTGGTGCCATGTCAACCGCTGAAAAACTGGTGCGCCAGAGCGTCAGCCTGCCCACGCGAGTCGCAAGCCGGGTGAAATCTTTGGCAAGAAAGAGCGGCACCAGCGCGAACCGGATGATCGTGGAGTTGATCGAGACCGGCCTCGAAGCCCGCGAGCAGGAGAAGAAGCGCTTCTTCGAGGTTGCCGACCGCCTGACACGCTCGCGAGATCCGGAAGAGCAGAAGCGTCTCAAGGAAGACCTGGCCCGGATAACGTTCGGCGAATAAATGCCGAAGATCCAGTGGACCGGATTGCCTCCCGCGCTTCGCGACCACCTGTTCGAGCGGTTGCGCGAACGCAAGATCAC
>CAZQJF010000021.1:12903-14273 GCA_964593735.1 uncultured Streptomycetaceae bacterium
TGCTGCGCCCCGCCTTCCTCGGCGGTGAAGACGCGCAAGGTCTTGTCTTTGGAACCCGATGCGTCGTAGAGCGCCTGCGCATCGGCGAGCGGCACTTGCTCGTCGTCGGCCCCGTGCGTGACGAGAAACGGGCAGCGCATCTTCTGCACCACGCCGTCGAGCCGGTAGGCCTCGAGTTTTTTCAGCGCCGCGTCGACCGTGTCCACACCGAGTATCCACATGATGTGGTGGCCGGGTACCGACATTGAGGCGTTGAACGCCGCATCCACGCGCCGTTTCCACGTGGCGTGGTAATCCCAGATCGCGCCCCACGCCACGCACGCGGCGAAGCGCGGCTCCATGGCCGCGCAGCGCGGCGCATAGTAGCCCCCGAGGCTGTTGGCGACGACGGCGATCTTTTTCGGATCCACGTCGGCGCGCTGTTCCAGGTAGGCTATGCACGCCGAGCCCGCGACCTCGTAGTCGGGGCGCAGGTAGTAGCCGCGGAAACGGATCGCCTCCCCGGTCCCGGGGCCGTCCATCACCAGCACCGAGATGCCGCGCTTCGCCAGGTCCGGCACGCCGCGCATGTAGAGCAGCTCCTTCGTGACGTCGAGGCCGTCGAAATGCACCACGCACGGCGCGCGTTTCGCATCGGTGTTCCGCGCGGCCACGAAATAGCCGGGCATGCTGCCGCCTTCGTACGGCACCTCGACGATCTCGATCTCGACGTCGGTCAGCGCAGCAAATCGATGGAAGCACTCCACGGAAATGCGGTAGGCCTCCAGCGCCCTCTCGTCCTTCGGTGTCCGGAAGCGCTCGCCCATCTGGTAGTAATTGCACGCGCGCAGGTAGAACGGGGCCGCAGCGTGCCCGTGACCCGAGGCCTCGAACCGTTGCGCTCGCGCGCGCACCTCGGCGCCGACGTGGAGGCAGGCGTCGAACCACGCATCGTCGTCGCCCGTCTTCACGCCTTTCAACAGGCGGCCGATCTTGTCTACTTCATTGATGTCCGCGCCGCCCCAGCCCGCCGTGCTCAACATGCCCAGCATCGCCGCGGACCAGCGGTAGTTGCCGGGGAAATACATGAAGTACGGCGGATCCTTCTTCTCTGCCTGCGCCATCTGGCTGCTCCCGTTGAGTAAGTTCAAGGACAAATTGAGCCGCAGATAAACGCAGATCAAGCTCTCTTGTTCACCGTGTCCGCGGCCCTTAACATAGCGCCTTCCCAACGCATCCGGAGGACACTATCATGGCGCAGCTCACGTTGAAACAGGCCAACACCATCATCGAGAAAGGCTTCGCCAAGGCGCGCGAGATGAAGATCAAGCCGCTTGGCATCGTGGTGCTGGATCAGAGCGGGCACATCGTGTCCGCTCAGCGCGAGGATG
>CAZQJF010000022.1:0-14153 GCA_964593735.1 uncultured Streptomycetaceae bacterium
GGTCCTGTGGCGGCTGCGCGACTGGGGCATCTCGCGCCAGCGCTACTGGGGCACACCGATACCGATCATCCACTGCCCGGGCTGCGGCGACGTGCCGGTGCCCGACGACCAGCTGCCCGTCGTGCTCCCCGAGGATTGCGTCCCGGATGGCACCGGCAATCCGCTCAACAAACGGCTCGATTTCATCAATTGCGCGTGCCCCCGATGCGGCCAGCCCGCGCGGCGGGAAACGGACACGATGGACACCTTCGTGGATTCGTCCTGGTATTACATCCGCTATGCCTGCCCCGACAACGACCGGCAGATGGCGGACGGGCGCGTGCAGTACTGGCTGCCGGTCGACCAGTACATAGGCGGCATCGAGCACGCGATACTTCACCTGCTCTACTCCCGCTTCTGGACCAAGGTGATGCGCGATCTCGGGCTCGTCGGCTTCGGCGAGCCGTTCGCCAACCTGCTCACCCAGGGCATGGTGCTGAACGAGGCCTACAGCCGGAAGACCGAAGGCGGGCGCACCGTGTACTACAACCCGGCCGAGGTCGACGTGAAGGGGGATGACGCGGGCGGGCGCACGGCGGTGCTGCGGGCGGACGGCAAGCCGGTCGATTACGGCGGCATCGTCACGATGTCGAAGTCCAGGAGCAACGGCGTGGACCCGCAGGAGTTGATCGACCATTACGGCGCGGACATCGCCCGCTTCTTCATCATTTTCACCTCGCCTCCGGAGCAATCGCTCGAGTGGTCGGACACCGGGGTGGAAGGCGCCGCGCGCTTCATGAGGCGCCTGTGGGCTTATGCCCATGAGCTTGCCCGCGCCGGCGCCGCGGCGAACGGCACGGCGCCCCCGGCCGTGCTGCCCGCCGATCTCGCCGCGGTACGGCGCGAAGTGCACGCGGTGCTGAAACAGGCGGACTACGACATCGGGCGCCATCAGTTCAACACCGTGGCTTCCGCCGCAATGAAAATATTGAATGCTCTCGAACGCGCGCCGCGCGAGGAAAGCGCTGCCCGCAACGCGGTGGCCCGTGAAGGCATGAGCGTGTTGATCCGGCTGCTCTCCCCGATCACTCCCCATATCTCTCATCATCTGTGGCGCGAGCTGGGATTCGGCGAGGACGTGCTGGCCGCCGCCTGGCCCGAGCCGGATCCCGCGGCGCTGATCGAAGACGAGATCGAGCTCGTGGTGCAGGTAAACGGGAAACGACGCGCGGATGTGCGGGTGCCGCGGGAAGCTGATCGCGCGGCCGTCCAGGACCTCGTGCTGGCTCATCCCGCAGTGCAAAAGCACATCAACGGCCAGCCGGTCAAGAAGGTCGTCGTCGTACCCGGAAGGCTCGTGAACGTTGTGGTATAAGATTTACTATAGCGGGAGCAAACGGCGCATGCGCACCCTCATCCTTCATCCTTCATCCTTCCTCCTTGCGGCGAGCGCGCTGCTCCTCGCCGCCTGCGGCTTCCAGCTCCGCGGCCAGGCGGCCCTGCCGTTCAATACGCTGTACGTGCAGGCGCCGGTCGCGTCGCCTTTTGTCCTGCAGCTCAAGCGCGCGGTGCAGTCCGCGAGCGGCACCCGCATTGCCGACAAGCCGGACCAGGCGGAGGTCGTGCTGCAAATCCTGCACGAATTGCAGGACAAGCAGATCCTCTCCATCGGTGCCGGCGGGCGCGTGCGCGAGTTCCAGTTGCGCTACCGCGTCCAGTTCCGGCTGACCGACCGGAAGAACCGCGAGCACATACCGGCGAGCGAGATCATTCTCAAGCGCGATTACTCCTTCAACGACGAGCAGGCGCTGGCCAAGGAGGCCGAGGAAGCGCTGCTCTACCGCGACATGCGCAACGACGCGGTGAATCAGCTCGTGCGGCGCCTGCAGGCCGCCAAGCTGCAGTCGTAGACAGTCAAGTTCATTGAACCGCCAAGACGCCAGGCGGTTAATTCTGATGCGGATTTCAACTGAGCAGCTTGCCCAGCACCTCGCGAGAGAGCTGAAGTCGCTCTACACCGTATTCGGCGACGAGACGCTGCTGGCGATCGAGGCGACCGACCGTCTCCGCGCGAAGGCCCACGGCGAAGGTTACGTCGAGCGCGAGGTGCTGACTGCCGAGGCCGCCTTCAAATGGGCCGAGCTCGCATTCGTAGGCAGGTCGCAGTCGCTGTTCGCGGCTCGCCGCATACTCGAGATCCGTATTCCGACCGGCAAGCCGGGCGTCGACGGCGCCGCTGCGCTGCAGGCGTACTGCGCGGCGCCGCCGCCCGACACCATGACGATAGTCCACCTTCCCGGCCTCGAATGGCGCACGCAGAAAGCGGGCTGGTTCGAGGCGCTCGACCGCGCCGGGGCCGTGATCGAGGCGAAGACGGTGGCGCGCAAGGCGCTGCCCGACTGGCTTGCGGGACGGCTCAAGGCGCAAGGCCAGGAAACCGACAGGGACACGCTCGATTTCATCGCCGACCGCGTCGAGGGCAATCTCCTCGCTGCCTACCAGGAGGTGCAGAAGCTCGCCCTGCTCTTTTCGCCGGGGAAGATCGCTTTCGAAGACGTGCGCGAGGCCGTGCTCGATGTCGCGCGCTACGACGTGTACAACCTGGGCGAGGCGCTGCTCGAAGGCGATGCGCTGCACCTCGCGCGCATGCTGGACGGGCTGCGCGGGGAAGGAATCGCGCCCCCCCTGGTGCTGTGGGCACTCGCGGAGGAAATCCGCGCCATCGGGCGGGTGCTCGACGCCATCGCCGAAGGGAAAACCCCGCCCGAGCTGTGGCGGCACGCAAAGGTGTGGCCGGCGTCGCACCAGGCGGTCATGCAAAACAACGTCAGGCGCTTCACGCGCGAGCAGGTCGAGTCCGCGATCGCGCACGCCGCGAAGACGGACCGGACGATCAAGGGGCTGGTACGCGGCGACGTGTGGGACGAGCTGCTGCAACTCGGCTTGCGTTTTGCGAGCGGCGCGCCGAACGGGCCCGCGTTGAAACGGGGTAAAATGCCGGCTCCCGCGCAGGCGGCGGAACGCAGCCAGAACGCCCTTTTCTGAGTGCCGTTCCAACCATTCTCCGAAGATTCTCGGGGATTTGGGGGTTACCGCGGGATGGCAGTCTGAATCCGTATGCGAACAATGGAACGGCACTGAGGACGGCTGCTCGCAGCCGTCGAACTGCATTTCAATAGTAACGGCGGACAACCCGCTTGATATATACGAAACCGGGTAACAGCCCGGGTTCGCTCGACGCTCCCCTCTCCTGCGGGAGAGGGGTTGGGGGTGAGGGATCGAGCGATGTAACGAAGTTACGTAAGACTCGATAGTTGATGGCGACATGGACGTCCAGACTTACATGCACGGTGTCGGCCGTGAGGCGCGCGCCGCTTCGCGTGCCATCGCGAAGGCCGGCACCGACACCCGGAACCTCGCGCTTACGCTGATCGCGCAATCGATCGAGCGCGCCGTGCAGCGTCTGCTCGCGGCTAACGCGCGCGATCTCGAGGCCGCGCACAGGCAGAACGTCGATTCGGCCATGATCGATCGCCTGACGCTGTCACCCAAGGTGATTGCGGCAATGGCCGACGGCCTCAGACAGATCGCTGCGCTGCCCGACCCGGTGGGCGCGGTGATCGGGATCCAGGAACGCCCTTCCGGCATCAAGGTGGGGCAGATGCGGGTGCCGATCGGAGTGATCGGCATCATCTACGAGTCCCGCCCCAATGTGACCGCGGACGCCGCCGGCCTGTGCATCAAGTCGGGCAACGCCGCCATCCTGCGCGGCGGATCGGAGGCGCTCCACTCCAACCAGGCGATAGCCGCATGCGTGCACGAGGGGCTGAAAGGCGCGGGGCTGCCGGAGACGGTCGTGCAGGTCATAGCAACCACCGACCGCGCCGCGGTGGGCGAGCTGATCACCATGCAGGACTACGTGGACGTGATCGTGCCGCGCGGCGGCAAGGGCCTGATCGAGCGGCTCATGCACGATTCGCGCATCCCGATGATCAAGCACCTCCATGGCGTGTGCCACGTCTATATCGACGACGAGGCCGATCCGGAAATGGCGATCCGCATCGCCGACAATGCGAAAACGCAGCGCCTGGGGGTCTGCAACGCCATGGAGACGCTGCTGGTGGCGCGCGGTATCGCCGGAAAGGTGCTGCCCGCGCTGGGAAAGATCTACCAGGAGAAGGGCGTCGAGCTCCGGTGCGACGAAGAAGCGCGAAAGATCTTCCAGTCGATCTCCGGGCCGGCCGTGCCGCGGATAGCGGACGCCGTGGAGGAAGACTGGTACGCCGAGTATCTCGACGCCATACTCTCGGTGCGGGTGGTGTCCGGGCTCGATGAGGCCATGGAACACATCACGACCTACGGCTCGCAGCACACCGACGCGATCGTGACCGCGAACGAGGGCCGCGCGCAGCGGTTTCTGCGCGAAGTGGATTCGAGCTCGGTCATCGTGAATGCCTCGACCCGTTTCGCCGACGGCTACGAGTACGGCCTGGGCGCCGAGATCGGCATCTCGACCGACAAGCTCCACGCGCGCGGCCCGGTGGGCCTCGAAGGACTGACCTCGCTCAAGTACGTGGTGTTCGGCGACGGGCAGATACGCACATGAGCAATCCCATCGAAATCAAGGTTCCCGACATCGGCGATTTCAAGGACATCCCGGTGATCGAGGTGCTGGTCAAGCCGGGCGATAGCGTAAGAAAGGAAGACCCGCTCATCGCCCTCGAGTCGGACAAGGCGACGATAGAAGTGCCCGCGCCGCAGCCGGGTGTGATCAAGGAGCTGCGGGTCAAGGTCGGCGACAAGGTTTCCAAGGGCTCGCTGATACTCACCATGATGGAAGCGGGCGCGGAAGCTGCAGCGGAAACGAAAGCACCTGCGGAATCGGCGCCCCCTGCCGCAGCTCCCAGTGCACCGAAGGCGCCCCCTTCCCTTTCGGCGCCGACAGCCACGGCCGGGAGGGATGAAGGGCTCGATGCGACACCTCTCACACCCTACGCCGGACCGAAGGGCGACATCCACGCAGAAGTGCTGGTGCTCGGCGCCGGCCCCGGCGGCTACACCGCGGCGTTTCGCGCCGCCGACCTCGGCAAGCAGGTGGTGCTCGTCGAGCGCTACCCGATGCTCGGCGGCGTGTGCCTCAACGTCGGTTGCATACCCTCCAAAGCATTGCTCCACGTCGCCAAAGTGCTGACCGAAGCCCGGGACGTCGCGCACGCGGGCATCGAGTTCGGTGCCCCGAAGATCAGCCTCGACAAGCTGCGCGCGTGGAAGACGGGCGTGCTCACCAAGCTCACCAAGGGGCTCGCGGCGCTGGCGAAACAGCGCAAGGTGCAGGTGGTGCAGGGAACCGCGCAGTTTGCCTCGCCCAACACGCTCCGCGTCGAGACGCCGCAGGGCGCCAGGACCGTCTCGTTCGAACATTGCATCATTGCCGCCGGCTCGAGCGTGGCGAAGATTCCGGGCTTCCCCTACGACGACAAGCGCATTTTCGATTCAACCGGGGCACTGAAGCTTCCCGCGATACCGAAGCGGCTGCTGGTCATCGGCGGCGGCATTATCGGCCTGGAAATGGCGACCGTGTACGACGCGCTCGGCTCGAAGATCACGGTCGTCGAGCTGATGGACGCGCTCATACCCGGCGCCGACAAGGACATCGTGCGGCCGCTCGCGAAACGGATCGAGCAACGCTACGAGAAGATACTCCTGAAGACCGGGGTCTCGAAGATCGTCCCGGAGAAAGACGGATTGAGGGTGCACTATGAGGGCGAAAACGCGCCGAAGGCCGAAGTCTTCGACTTCATCCTGATGGCGGTCGGCCGCCGGCCGAACGGGAAAGACGTTAACGCCCAGGCCGCGGGCGTTAACGTCACCGAGCGCGGCTTCATCCCGGTGGACCGTCAGTTGCGGACCAACGTGCCGCACATCTACGCGATCGGCGACATCTGCGGCGAGCCGATGCTCGCGCACAAGGCGACGCACGAAGGCAAGACCGCGGCGGAAGTCATAGCGGGCCACAAGTCGTTCTTCGACGCGCGCGCCATACCTTCAGTCGCCTATACCGACCCCGAAATCGCGTGGATGGGCGAAACGGAAACCCAGCTCCAGGCGCGCGGCGCCGAATACGAAAAGGCGTCGTTCCCGTGGGCAGCGAGCGGCCGGGCGCTTTCGATGGATCGGGACGAAGGCATGACCAAGCTGCTCTTCGACAAGAAGACGCGGCGCCTGGTCGGCGCCGGGATCGTCGGTGTCAACGCCGGGGAGCTCATTGCCGAAACCGTTCTCGCGCTGGAGATGGGCGCGGACGCAGCCGATATCGGCCTGACCGTCCATCCGCACCCCACGCTCTCGGAAACCGTGTTTTTTGCCGCGGAGATCGCGGAAGGCTCGATCACCGATCTGTACCTGCCCAAGCGTCCCTGACGCAAGGATTCGTAGCGGCGCGGTGCGGCGCATCGCGACCGGTCGTGAAGTCGGAATGTCGCTCTCCCGCGACATTCAATTTCCTTTGAAATCAAGCCCGCTGAGAGTCGTTCCGGCGCTCCAGACGCCGCGCGGCGACAGGCGCGTGCCGCTCGTGCACCCAAGGCGTACTCTATCTACTTGATCTCACGAAGAAAACAGTGCTGGCACGGGCTTTGCACAGTCTCCCAGAGTTGCGGAGGGTTACCGCGCGCAGGAGGTCAGGCGAATGCTTGCATTAGTTACGGGTACGTTCGAAGCCGAGAATCAGGCGGTCGAGGCGGTGAGCAAGTTGATGCGCTCGTGCGTGCCGTCGGACCGCGTGCGCACGATCTTTACCTCGCTCAGGCGGCCCACCGCGCACCGCGCGCAAGGCGGCCGTAATCCCGAGGAGCCCGGCGGAATCCGCGTATCGGTGCGCGCGCCGGAATACGTGGCTCAACACCTCGCTGTGAAGGTTTTGCGGGATCACGGCGCGCGAGATATCGAGCATGTAAACGCGGAACGCAGGGCAAAGCCGCGCCAGAGCGTCCGCGGGCCCCTGCCCAGCGTCCAGTATGCGCTAGCACTTTGACTTCCGCGCCTGCTTCCCGCTTCGAAGTCGGCCCAGTTCCCGCAGGACCAAACGCGGAAAGAACACGCCTGAAACTGCGGGGACCGGCGGCCAGCCCGCGTTGAGCGGCCGCCGCTGGTCCCCGGCAGCAGGGATGGCGCGGCTGGCGTCGTTCCGAGTTCGCCCGAACCACACCAAGACCCCTGATCGCTGACGGGCGCCGCCCGTCGCCTATAATCGTCTTCATGAAGCGGCGACGATTGTTGGCGGCTGCCGCCTCGGTCGGCGCGGTGTACGGTTGGCGGGCTCCCGGAAGTCTGGCCGGCGCCTGTCCTCACCCGGAAGGGCGCTTCGTGTCAGGGGGTCAGGATGCTGCCGGGAATCCTGCTTTTCTTTATTGCGGCCGCTTCAATGTCTCCCCGGGGTGCGCAACCTGCCCGGAGATTGCGCGCACTGCCCGGAAATGATGTCCAAGGTTTCACTTCGGTTGCACCTTGGCGAGACGATCTGCCATGCGCGTTTGCCAACCCGGCCCGGTTTTCCGCCAACGTTGAATGACGTCCTCGGGCAACCGAATCGAAATGAGTTTTCGAGGATTCCGGGAGCGAGGCCGGCCGCCTTTGTTCACCTTGCCTCGGGCGAGCATGTCGTCGGTCAATTCGGGAAGTTCGTCGTACTCGTGCCGTTGGATCACATGCGCGTCAATGCGCGCGAGATCAGAGCCCGAGGAGCGGCGCGATACGCGTTTTCTCGCGGTCATTGGCTTTCCTCATGCTAAAGACGTGGCGATCCGCGCCACGCGGTGTATAGCCAACGACGACAATCCGACCATGGAGCAGACCAAAGCAGATAACTCGAACTTCGCCGTAGTCCCTGCGGTTGTCCTTGACTTCAAACGTCGATCCCACGAAGACGAGCTCCGCGTCCTTGAAGTCAAGTCCGCGTTCGGCAAGGGTGGCTGCTCGCTTGGCCGGATCGATCGTGACTGGCACAAGTTATTGTAGCTACAATAACCAAGCGCTGCAAGCAAGCCACTCGGTGCCCTCGTGGTGAAGCCTGACGTTGGCCCGGATGTCGGACGGGTCGTTCTGGTACGACTGCTCGCGCCCGCGAGCCGGATACGCGTGACGATCTGCGCCCGCCCGGCTCGCGGCCCGAGATCGAAATGGGCGATGAGCGGGCGCGGGTTTTTCTCGGAGACCAGGTCCACGCTGCGCACGTGGTCCGCCGCGGTCATCGGGCTTTCGACCGTGACGATCACCTGCACGGAGTGGCCGTTCTCGGCGAGGAGCGGCGTATCGATCTTCACGCGCCCGGCGCGCGCCGGCGTGCCCTGGAGCACGTTCCTTGACCGCGGGGACCGTCGCCTCGATGCCTTGTTCCTGGGAGCGCGCGCGGCGCGGCGCGAGAAACGGCGCCGTCAGCGCCGCGGCCAGCATGCCGAGCAAGCTGAGTCGCCGGTTGCGGTTGGGGGCAATCCCCCGAGGATTCATGTCTGGCCGGTCGAAAACGCAGCTACTTCGGTAGGGCACGGGTTGCTGGGCCGGTGCCGCGCCTGCCGCGGCGAGCAACGCCAATAGTCGCCAGGACATCACGGCTTGCGCGGGGGGACGCGCCAGAGATACACCGACGTGCCCCCGACGGTTGCCTGTCGTTCCGGCTTCCAGTCGCCCATGTTGAAGGCGTGGGATACGACGCGGGTGCCGGGATTGAGATCGCGCAGCAGCTTGGGACGCAGCTTGAGATTGAGGTCGGTAAGGAGGTACAGCGTCACTACCGTCGCGCTGCTGATGTCGGCCTCGAACAGGTCGCCCCGGATTATCTTCACGCGGTCCGCGACTTTGGCCTTTCTCGTGTTCTCCGTCGCCTCGGCGACACGCTCCGGATCGATATCGATCCCGACCCCGCGTGCGCCGTACTTCTGCGCGGCAGCGATCACGATGCGCCCATCGCCGCACCCGAGGTCAAAAACGGTATCCGCCTTGGTCACCGCTGCCATCTTCAGCATGGCGTCGACGACGTCGTTCGGGGTCGGCACGAATATCACGTCCGGGCTGCGCGCCGGCGCGCCCTGGTCCTGCGCCGCGATCCACGGAGACACGCCAATGGCACCCAGGCCCGCCAGGAACTGTCTTCTTTGCATTACGGTCTCCCTATTGTTGTTGAGCGATTCGGAACGCGCGACATTCTACTCGATACGCAACTGCGTGACTCGTTGCTCGTTACTCGTGGCTCGTTACTCGTGCTTCATGGATCGAAACGCTTCCTTCGGCTCACGGATCACTGCTCACGCCTTCCGCTTTGTCAGCCATACGAGCGACGAGAAACGAGTAACGAGCCACTCCTCGTACTTCAGAGCCAATACTCCCACATCCGCGCACCGGTCTCGAGCAGCCGGAACTTGAGCGGCCGGCGTTCCCACTCCTCGAGGTTGATGCGTCTGGATGCGCCGAGGTCCTTGCGGAAAGACGCGTCCATCTCCTTGCCGAAATCCGATCCCAGGATCACCACGTTCAACTCGTCGTTGTGCAGGAAGCTGCGCCAGTTCCAGGTTGCTCGATCCGACGATCCTCGACGATGTAGAATTCGAGATGCACATGGTCGGTCGCTTTTTCGATCGCGTCGAACATCGCCTTGTACGTGTTCGGACCGTCGTGAAGCAGCGCCACCTGATTGCCCGGCGCCAGCGGCTTGCCTGAAACCTCCTCTTCGAGCGCATTCTGGCGCTCGAGGATATCGAGATCGCCTTCCCTGCGCGTGAGCTTCGCGACCGCCTGGTCCGCCTGTGCCTTCGTGAGCGGCCTGCGGTATTCGAGCCTGCCCGATGGCCGGACGCCGCCGTATTGGAGCCAGGGGTCGACGTCAGGCAGGCTCGCGCACCCGCTCAGGACGAATGCCGCGAGGATCAACGGGATCAGGATATGCATATGGCAAGGCTTGATGGTGAGAGGCGCCCGATTCTGAGGCAGCGGAAACGCGGGAAAGTGCCGCACGCCGGAGAACGATTCATTGCCCCGGATGTCCGAGATCTTATCTCGCCCGGCGGCGCCGGGTGGGCACAGGGAAGGCCATGAGCGAACAACCACCGCCGGCAGGCGATTACCCTTCCGGGCTGCTCAAGCTCGCGGAGGAAAAGCAAACACCTTCCCTCCTCCTGGCGGGCCTGCTGGTGCTCGCCATACTCTACACGCTGTACTTCGCACGCGCTGTCCTGCTGCCCGTCGTTCTCGCCATCCTGCTCGCGCTCATCCTCATGCCTGCGGTGCGCGCCCTCCATTGGCTGCATATCCCCCGCGCGTTGGGAGCCGCGGTGGTCGTGGTAGCACTCGTTAATATCCTTATCGGGCTGATATCGTGGATCTACGACCCCGCCACGCAGTGGATCGAGAAAGCGCCTTCCACCCTGTCGGAAGTCGAGCGCAAGATGCGCGGGATCCGGAAGTCGGTCGACGAAGTGGCGAAAGTCGCGGAAAGGATGGAACAGCTCGCCACGACGGCTACCACCACGGCGGCTCCCACCACGAAACCGCAGCCGACTCCCGCGCCGGCGATGCCGAGTTTTCTGCAGCGGACGTTCAGCACCACGATCACGTTCCTGGTCACCACCGGAATGACCCTCGTGCTGCTCTATTTTCTGCTCGCGATGGGCGACATGCTGTTGCAAAAAGCCGTGGAGGCGATGCCGACGTTCGCGGACAAAAAACGCGTCGTCGAGATCACTCGCAAGGTGGAATCCCGCGTGGCGACCTATCTCGGGACGGTCACCATGATCAACGCCGGACTGGGCCTGGCTACCGGTTTCGCCATGTCCTGGCTCGGCATGCCCAATCCCGTGCTGTGGGGGGTGATGGTTTTTTTTCTCAATTTCTTTCCGTATATCGGCGCCGCCACGAGTCTCGCGATATTGACCCTCGTCGCCATGCTCACGTTTGACGAGCTCACCGACGTTCTGGTCGTGCCCGCCGTGTTTTTCACGTTGGCGGTGATCGAAGGCCAGATACTCGCGCCCCTGATCATCGGCAGAAATCTCATCCTTAACCCCGTCGCCATCCTGCTGAGCATGCTGTTCTGGGGATGGTTGTGGGGCGTCGCGGGGGCGCTCCTGGCAGTGCCCATACTGGTCGCTTTCCATAGCTTCTGCGAGCACATCGAGACCCTGAAGCCGCTGGGCGAGTTCCTCGCCGGCAGGAGCACCGAATCCCGGGCAGCGCAACTCGCCCCCAAGGCAGCACCCTCACCGTGAAGGAATGTGCCGGAGCCAGGTCCGGCAGATTCCTGATCACGGCACTTGCGCCGAATTCATGCGCGCGAGGATGACTTGGGTGCGCCGCTGCAGGTAGGCGGTATTGCTGCCGGGGCCGTAGCGCCGCGGACTCGGCACCATGGCCGCCAGTCGGGCCGCGTGTACCGGACCGAGGGCGGATGCCGAAACGCCAAAATGGTAACGGGCGGCGGCCTGGGCCCCGAATATGCCGTTGCCCCACTCGATTGCGTTCAAGTAGATTTCGAGTATGCGGCGCTTGCTCATGATAGTTTCGATCATGAAGGTGATCACCGCCTCCTGCGCCTTGCGCCACCAGGTGCGCTCGCCCGATAGAAAGAGGTTCTTGGCGAGCTGCTGCGAGATCGTCGAGCCGCCGGCCACGACCCGGCCCTTCTTGAGATTCTTCTCGTACGCCTTCTGTATCGCTTCCCAGTCGAAGCCCTCGTGGTCGAGAAACCTCGCGTCTTCCGCGGCGACGATCGCGCGCTTGAGGTGCACCGAAATCCGGTCGTAGGGCACCCACTCATGGCGTATCGCCGCACGCGGTTCCTTCTCGCGCATCCTCTCGAGCCGGGCTTGCATGAAGGCGGTGATCCCGGGGTTGTGATCCACCCAGTACCAGACGTGTACCAGGAACCAGAACTGCACCAGCACGAGCGCAATGATCGCGAGGAGCAGGGGGTACCACAGGAGCCAGCGGACGGCTTTCATGGTGCGTGATCCGTGATCCGTGATCCGTGAATCGTGATTGGCGACAACGGCGGCAGCCGCCGCACGTTTATCACCCTGCGATGCGCAGGTTCGACACTGGCGTGGTGCGCGGACCCACGGATCACGCTTCACCTGTCACGGATCACGGCTCACGCCTTTTCGCAGCATGGCGATGACGGGCGCCGTCGCGGGCCGCACGCCGCGCCAGAGATAGAACGATTCGGCGGCCTGTTCGACCAGCATCCCCAGGCCATCGGTCGTGCGCGCTCCCTGCGCGGCGGCGAATCCCAGGAACGGTGTCGATTTTCCGTACACCATGTCGTACGCCAGCGCGTCTCCCGCGAAAATGCCGTCCGGGAGCGGCGGCATCTCATCGGTCAGTCCGGCGGAGGTTGCGTTGATGACGATATCGAAATGATCGTTCTGCAAACGATCATAAGATCGCCACGCGATGCTGCGCGTGGCGATCCCCGTGATTCCCTGGAAATGCCGTACGAGTTGCTGCGCCTTGTCGAGCGTGCGATTTACGATTGTCACCTTGGCCCGCTCGCGAAGCAGGGGCTCCACGACGCCGTAGGTCGCGCCGCCTGCTCCCATCACCAGCACGCTCTTGTCTTCCAGCGCGAGGCGCAGGTTGTCCTTGAGGTCGCGGACCAGGCCGATGCCATCGGTGTTGTAGCCCAGAATCCGGCCACGCTCGAACTTGAGCGTGTTGACCGCATTGGCATCTATCGAAGTCCCCTGTGCCTCGCTGAGATTCCATGCCTCATGCTTGAACGGCAGGGTAACGTTCAACCCGCTGCCGCCCTCGTCGCGGAACTTCAGGACGGCCGCCCCGAATCGATCGAGCGGCGCCAGGATCCTGCCGTAAGAAATATCCTGCCCGGTAGCGCCGGCGAAAGCCGCGTGGATGGCGGGTGAAAGACTGTGCTCGACCGGATTGCCGATGACGGCGTAGCGATCGGTCATGTTCAAGGTTCCAGGTTCAAGGTTCAAGGTTCAAGGTTAAGGGTTCAAACTTTGAACTTTGAACTTGGAACGTTGAACCGGGGCCCCGCTATTCGGATACAAACTGATCCGAGCGGGTGAACATCCAGGTCCGGGTGATGCTCAGGACGTCGGTGTCCTTGGCGATATCCGCGGGAAAGGGAGCGTACGGCGCCGCGAGCTTTACGATCCGCACGGCGGCCTCGTCGAGGACCCGGGCGCCGGAGGAGCGGTTGATTTCCACGCGGTCGAGGACGCCATCGGACTTGATGGAGACCGTCACTACCAGGCTGCCGTAGGTCTTCTGGTCGCGCGCGGCCTGCGGATAGTTCATCTCGCCGATGCGCTCGACCTTGATGCGCCAGTCTTCGATGTAGCGCGCGAACCGGTATTCCTGGGTCCGGGCGCCGACAAACCTGCGGCGGGGACGCTTCTGGTAAGCATCCCACTCCCTGCTGATGCTGGCCTCGAGGCGCGCGATCTCCAGACTGCGGCTCATGATGTCCGCTGCGTTGGGCCCGGACTGTTCCTCGGTCTGGGGCTTGGGCTGGTCCGGGACGACTTCGATCGCCGCCTTCGACTGCGCCTGGGTCAGGAGTTGCTTCGCGTCGCGCTCCAGCTGCTGGACCCGCTTCTGGGCCATGGTGAGTTCGGTTGCCGGCGCGGCTTCCCGCGGCACCGGCAGCGGGCTCCTGGCGCGCCGCGCCGCGTCCGTATTGCCGCCGCCGTCCAGGTTGGACTGCGCCAGCGCGTCGGCCTTCTGCGGCCGTGCCGTAGTCTTGCTATTGACGAGCGTCACCTCCAGCGGCTGCTGGGTGTCGAGCTTGGGCGGATCGGGCATCCTGAAGCTCACGCCGAGGATGATGACGGCGTGCAACAGCATCGAAAACGCGAGGGCGACCTGCATGCGGGCGTGCTTGCCGAGCACCGCGATGCACCGGTCGAACGCCGCCATGTGCCGTTCCAGTTCGGCCACTCGCGCGTCCATTCGGGTGACCGCGGCGCGCCACGGCGCATGCCGCGCATGTTTCGCGCGGCGCTTCAGGAAAACGACGTTCCGGTCAGGTAACAACCCCATCGGGCTCATTGTAGAGCAGCGGCGGCTATCTGCCTAGAAAGATGTTTTATTACGATATATTAGCAATGGTAATTAATGTTAAATCTCGAATAAATCGCAAAGAACTTTGCCACGGAAGCACA
>CAZQJF010000023.1:0-14145 GCA_964593735.1 uncultured Streptomycetaceae bacterium
GGGTGAGGGAAAGAAGCTGCGCACTACAAGCTCATTTTGTTATGCACTCTAAGAGTACCTGACAGATGAGGGGCCGGATCGGTTATTTCGATCCGGCCTCCCAAAAACGAAACCGGCGGGATTTTCCCGCCGGCATTGCCGGTCGATGCCTACTTCCTGTTCTCGTGATAGGGCGCCTTCACGCTGCCGGTGCGGTACTCCTTCGGGTAGAGCACGATGGTCTTGCCCGGCTGCTTGAACTGTTCGATGTCGTTTCCGGAAATACCGGTGTATTGCGTCATGATGACCCGGGACGTGGCCCATTCTCCGTTCTGCGCGAAGCGCACCTTGCCGACGAAGGTATCGAACTCGTTCTTGTGTATGTATGCCGCGAGCTTCTCCTGGTCGAGACCCTTGGTGGCGTTGAGAGCTTGTTCCAGCACCTGCATCATGGAGTAGGCGTACGGGGGAATGTAGTACCCGAGCGGGTCCACCCCTTCCTTCGCCGCGCGCGCCTGGTATTTCACCAGGAATGCCTCGATGAACGGAAACTGTTTGCTCAGGGCCGGCACGTAGAACTCGTAATTGACCACGCCGTTCAGCAACGGGCCGAGCTGCGTCTTCAGCGCCGCGAACTGCGGGCCGACCAGGCCGCCGCCGAACATGCGGGTCTTGAGGCCCACCTCGCTCGCGGCGCGCACCATCCCCGCCGAGTCGGGCGGGTACGACGCGACGAAAACGAGGTCGGGGTTGGTCGCCTGTATCGCGCGAACGATCGGTGAATAATCGACGGTCTTCGGCGGATAGGTCTTGTCGTAGACGACGTTGAGGCCGGCCTTTTTGGCGTGCGCGCGCGCGCCTTCCAGCGCCATCGCCGGGTACTCGGCGTCCGCGCCGACGAGCGCGATCGTCCTGGGCTTCGGGTTGAGTCCCATCGCCGCGTCGAAGAAGCCCTGCGACCAGCCGATCGCCGGATCGGGCCCGGCCGGCATGATCTGGAAGTAGCGGTCGTATTTGAACTTCGAATTCACGTTGAGGCCGAACAGGCCCATGAACGTGAGCTTGCGCTGCATCATGATCGGCATCGCGGGTGCTATGACATTGGTGCCGTAGCCGGAGACGACGAGGTCAACCTTGTCCACGTCGAGCAGCTTGGCATAGATGCTCGGTACGGTAGCGGGATTGGTCTGGTCGTCGTAGTAGGTGAACTCGACCTTGCGGCCGAGTATCCCGCCCTTGGCATTGACGTCGTCGCGCCAGATCTCCATGGCGATGAGCGCCGCCTTGCCGTTGCCGGCGAGCGGGCCGGTGAGGCTCATGCCGAAGCCGATCTTGAGCGGCTGCTGCGCCAGCGCCGTGCCGGCGAGCGCGAAGGTAACCATCAAAGCGCCGAGCATGCTGGCGACGATGTGCAGCCCTGCTGTTCTCTGTGACATGATCTCCTCCTGGAATGGGTGGTGAATCAGTCGATGCGCGCGCCGGACTGCTTGATGACCTGCGCCCACTTTGCGATCTCCGTTTTGATGTGGGATGCAAATTCGGCGCGGGTGCTGCCGACGGGCACCAGACCTTCTCCGGTCAGCCGGTTTTTCATCTCGGGACTGTGCATTACGGTAACGATATGCCCATTGAGCGCATTGAGTATGTCCCCGCCTGTTCCCGCCGGCGCGAGAACGCCGTACCACTGGCTCGAGGCGTAGCCCTTCATGCCCGATGCCGCCACGGTCGGCAGTTCCGGCAGGGCGCTCAACCGGGCCGCGGTGGTCACGGCGAGTCCCCGCACGCGTCCGGCCTTGACGAGCGACACGGCGTTCGTCGTGGGCAGGAACATGACGCTGATTTCCCCGGCGAGCAATCCGATCGTCGCGGGCCCGGTTCCGCGGTAGGGCACGTGGACCATGTCTACCTTCGCCATCGTCTTGAACAGCTCCGCGGCGAGGTGCGGCGTGCTGCCGCTGCCCGCGCTTCCGTATTGGACCTGCCCGGGGCGCGCCCTGGCCAGCGTGACGAGTTCCGCCACCGACTTCACCGGCAGGGAAGGATGCACGACGAGGACGTTGGGAGCGAGAGAGAGCAGGCTGACGGGCTCGAAATCCCTGACCGGATCGTAACCGGTCCGGGCATAGAGACTGGGGTTGGTGACCAGGCCCGCGCCGGTGAGCAGCAGCGTGTAGCCGTCTTTCGGCGACTTGGCGGCGATCTCGGTGCCGATGTTGCCATTGGCGCCGCCGCGATTCTCGATCACGAAGGATTTGCCGAGATGCTCGGTGAGCTTCTGAAAAACGATCCGGGCCATGCCGTCCACCCCGCCGCCGGCAGGAAACGGCACGATCACGCGCACCGGCCCGGCCGGATAACCTTGTGCGATCGCTTGCGCGCGAGCTGCTGTGCAGAAAATCAGAATGAAACCGCAGATGAACGCAGATGGACGCCGATGCAGCAATTGAACCGCCGGGGCGCCAAGCCCTCTCAGAAAAGAGAGGGCCAAAATCCACAATACGGAAAATGGGCCAAATCCGCGTTTCTCATTTCTCATTCTGCATCCCTCCGCCTTTGTTCTGCGTTCTCACCACCGATGACGGCATGAACGCAGATCAGTTCTACCGCAGCGCAAAACATAATTGGTCTCGATTTTACTCTGTCCGCGTTTATCTGCGTTCATCTGCGGTTCCCATGCCTCTTGCTGCGCGCTGCAGCGCCGTCGCCAGCGCGCGGTAGGCGAATTCGACCGCCATTTCCCGCTTGTAGGCGGCCGACCCGCGCACGTCCGGTGTGGGCTGCGCGAGGGAGCGCACCGGTTGCACCGCATCGCGCAGCCTGTCGGCGGTGGGGCGCTTGCCCGCGAGCTCGCCCAGGTCGAGGATGATGGGTTTCCAGCTTACCGCGCCCACGACCACGCGGGCGCGGTGGCAGCAACCCGTTTCGTCGAGGCTTACCGCAGCAGCCGTATTCACGGTCGGAATCTCCAGCACGCCGCGCGCCATGTACTTGTGGAAGCTCGACCCGGTGCGCGCCGGCTGCGGATCGACTTCGACTCTGACCACCATCTCGTTTTTCACAAACCGGTTCTGAAACAACTCCTCCAGGGTAGCAGTACGCAGCCCGGTGGGGGCTGCCGCGATAACCCGGGCCCGCAGCGCAAGCAACGCAACCGGCAGGTCGAATCCGCCGATCAACGGCCCTACACTGCCGCCGACGGTGATCATCCGCCGGATGCGCGAGTGGCCGACGGATTCCAGCGCGTCTTCCAGCGCCTGCCAGTTTCTGCGCAAATGC
Source organism: uncultured Streptomycetaceae bacterium (assembly GCA_964593735.1). Lineage (GTDB taxonomy): Bacteria > Pseudomonadota > Gammaproteobacteria > Burkholderiales > SG8-41 > SG8-41. The sequence goes on from CAZQJF010000023.1 coordinate 3,256, forward strand.
GTATCGTCGTAGAGCGCCTCCTGGTGCACGGCGGCGCCCATGCGCAGCACACCGGTGCCGTCGATTGCCAGTTCCCGCAACTCCGGAATCCTCTGGATGGCGATCAGGCGCTTCGCGAACGGAAAGCCCGAGCGCTCGCGGCGCAATGCGTGAGCCGTCCCGCCGCACACGATCATGGCGTCGCCCCCTGCGAGCAGGGAAACCGCTTCCTCCACGCTTGCAGGGAACAGGATCTCCGCCGGCGCCGGGCGCGCTCCCGAGGGCTTGCCTCCCGCGAGTCGTGTCCAGTAGCTGCCCTTGGGCTCGGCCGCCGGGACGGCTTGCTCCCCGGCGTAGATTTCAGGATGCAATGCCCGGTGGATCTTCTCCGCCGTGATGGGCAGCTGGGTTATGCGGACGCCGACCGCGTCGGCCACCGCGTTCGCGATCGCCGCGGGTATCGCGTCGAGCCCGATTTCGCCCAGCCCCTTCGCGCCGAAGGGCCCGCTCGGCTCGTACGAATCCGCGAATGCGACGTGCAGCTTCGGCATCATGGCGGCGCCGGGCAAGGGGTAGTCCTTGAGCTGGGGATCGGTGGGCGCGCCGTTGTACCAGTCGAAGTACTCGATCATCGCGAGCCCTATGCCCTGCGTGACGGCGCCCTGTACCTGGCCTTCGGCGGCGGCGGGATGGATCACCGTTCCGCAATCGACGGCCGAGGCGATTTCCAGCAACGTTACCTGGCCGGTCGCCGGGTCGACGTCTACCTCCACCGCCTGTGCCGCGAAGTTGTAGGCGCCGGATTCATTGCCGTAGCGGCTGTGGTCCGGAAACTCGGACGGATTGTCGAACGTGCCGACACCGATGATCGGCTGGCCCCCGGGCTGATAGATGTGCGCGCGCACGATTGCCGCCACGGACCTGAACTCGGTTTCGGAGCCGTGATGCGGACCGATGTGGCCGTTGATTATCGTCAATTCCCCGGCGGGTTTGCCGAGCTGCGCCGCCGCGGCGCCGAGCAGCTGCTGGCGCGCGGCATCTGCCGCACGCTGTACCGCATTTCCCGCCACGTAGGTAAGCCTGCTCGCCAGCGCGCCCAGGGAGTGCGGCTGGAGGTCGGTGTCGGGGCGCGTGATGTCCACTTCCTCGTAGGCGAGCCCCAGCGCTTCCGCGGCGATCTGCCGCAGCACGGTGAGATTGCCCTGGCCGATTTCTCCCTCACCGGTGATGACGGTGGCGCGGCCGTCCTCGTTCACGCGCACGATAGCCGAGCTGCCGTCCCAGTCGCCGAAGCTGCGCCGCCCGTTGACGTGGACGCTGCAGCCGAGGCCCAGCCCGCGTGCGGGCTCGTTGATCTTGCGTGCGGGTTCGTCCTTCCTTGCGATACCGGGCGACCCGTCCGGACTCGCTGGACGCTCCCCTCTCCCCCCGGGAGAGGGGTGGGGGGTGAGGGTCTCGCGGGCAACCTGCTTCGCCTTGCGCTTCTCGCGCCAGCCGATCATGCCGGCCGCCTTGTCGAGGCACTGCTTCAACTCGCAGCTCGTCACCTTGTGGTTGTGCGGGGATACGCCGCCGGGTTCCATGGCGTTCATGCGCAGCAGGTCGAGGACATCGATGCCGAGCTTTTCTGCGGCAAGGTCCCACGCCTGTTCCACCGCCCAGTCCGCGGAGGGGTTGCCGAAGCCGCGGAACGCGCCTGTCGGGACGAGGTTGGTATAGACGAGCGTCGAATCGGCGCGCACCGCGGGATATTTGTACAGCGCATCGTGCCGGACGGTCGCGGCGCCGAGGATAGCCTGGGATTTCCCGGTGTAGGCGCCGTTATCGGCCCACATCTTGATTTCCTTGGCCCGGATGCGCCCGTCGCGCGAAAAGCCGAGCCGTACCCAGTAGCGCATCGGCATGCGGGGATGGCTCGCCAGAAACTCTTCCTCGCGCGTGTGGATCAGCTTCACCGGCCGCCCGGCCATGCGCGCGAGCAGGGCGCAGATGACCGACGCGTTGTCGTCGCCGGATTTCCCGCCGAAGCCGCCGCCGACCTCGGTCTGGATCACGCGCACTTGCGATTCCGGGACGCCCAGCGCCGTGGCGTAGCGTCCGCGCGCGAGGAACGGCGTCTGGGTATTGCACCACATCGTCACCCGTCCGCCGGTCCAGCTCGCCACGCAGCCTATCGTTTCCAGCGCGGCGTGCCACTGGCGGACGGATTCCCACGTGCCTTCAACCACCACGTCGCTCGCGTTGAAGCCCGCGTTCACGTCGCCGCGCTCGAAGGCGAACTGGTGCGCCACGTTGCCCGGCGCGTCGTCGTGGACGAGAGGCGCGCCCGTCCCCATCGCCTGATCGAGCGAGAGCACGGCAGGCAGGACCTCGTACTGGACGGCGATGCGGTCGATCGCCGCGCGCGCCGTGGCGGGGTCCGTCGCGGCGACCGCCGCGATTTCGTCTCCGACGTAGCGCACCCTGCCGATCGCAAGGGGATAGAGATCGGGCCGGAACGCGCCCCACTTGCGCTTTGCCGTATCGGCGCCGGTCGCGACCGCCTTGACGCCGGGAAGCGCCGCGGCGGCGCTCACGTCCAGGCTGACAATGCGCGCGTTCGGGTGCGGGCTGCGCAGCACGGCCGCGTGCAGCATGCCCGGAAAGCTCAGGTCTGCGACATACTGTGCGGCGCCGGTTACCTTGGAAATCGCGTCGGTGCGCGGGACGTCCTTGCCGACGACGAGCAGGCTGCGGACGGAAAACTTCGGATCGGGCTGGTTCGGAGGCATGTCAAAGATCAAGTGCAGGATTAGCCGCAGATAAACGCAGATACACGCGGATCAGAAAAACCAGAACATCCATAGATATTCCAGGGAACCCCCCGAAAGGGCGTTCGAGTTGACCCCGCTGTTCTCTCCTCGTTGGCCAAAGCTTGCGGGGGAGCATCTGTGTTTATCTGCGGTTATCTGCGGCTAAATCACCGGTAAGGCGGACCGCTTCGCGGTACGCCTCCGCGATGCGCACGTAGCCGGTGCAGCGGCAGTACACGCTGTCGACGCTTGCGCGTATCTGTTCCTCCGTGGGCCGCGGATTCTTTTCGAGCAGCGCGCAGGCGGCCATGACATGACCCGGTATGCAGATGCCGCATTGCAGCGCCGAGCGGTTGACGAACGCCTGCTGGACCGGATGCAACTCAGACGAGCCAGCCAGGCCTTCGACGGTACGGATGTCCGCGCCTTCGCACAACGCGGCAAGCTGCAGGCACGAAGCGATGGGCTCGCCGTCCACGATGACAGTGCAGATCCCGCACGCGCCTATGCCGCACCCGACTTTCGTCCCGGTCAGCTTGAGGTCCTCGCGCAGGACGTCGACGAGCAGCCGGTCGCCGGACTTGAGGTTGATCTCGACCGGGTCGCCGTTGATTTTGAGCTTGATCAGCATGACCGGCGATTATATGCTGGCGCTGGCGGTGTGTCGGACTTTCCCTGAAAACCAACCTGGGAGACTCTATGCCGATGCATTTGAGCTTTTATGTGCAGCCTGTCGGCTCAATCGGTGTTACAAACCCCGGCGATGCTGCTACGAACTCGAACATTCAAGGTAAATCCGACAGGCTGAAACCATGCGCAACCTGACCGAAGCCAACCTGACCGAAGCCGTGGTGGCGCGGCTGGAAAAAACCGCCGATCCCCGTTTGAAGGAGATCATGACGAGCCTCATCCGTCATCTGCACGCTTTCGTGCGGGAAGTGGAGTTGACCGAGGAGGAATGGTTCGAAGGCGTGAAGTTCCTCACCGCCACCGGGCAGAAGTGCGACGACAAACGCCAGGAGTACATCCTGCTTTCAGACGTGCTCGGGGTGTCGATGCTGGTAGACGCGATCAATCACCGCCGGGGAGGCGGCGCGACGGAGAACACGGTGCTCGGGCCGTTCTACGTTCACGGCGCGCCCGAAATCCGCAACGGCGACGACATGGCGGCGGGCTGGAAGGGCGAGCCGACTCATGTGTCCGGGCGGGTGGTATCTACCGACGGCAAGCCGGTTCCAGGCGCCCTGCTCGACATGTGGCAATCGAATACGGAAGGCTGGTACGACGTGCAACTGGCCGATACGGGCGGCCGGCAGCTGCGGGCGAAGTTGCGCGCCGATGAGCAGGGCCGTTTCCGGTTCCGCACGATCAAGCCGACCGCCTATCCGGTGCCGACCGACGGGCCGGTAGGGCAGCTCCTCGACCGCATGGGCCGCCATCCGATGCGGCCGGCGCACCTGCACTTCATCGTGACCGCACCCGGGCATGAAACCGTGGTCACCCACCTGTTCGTGGAAGGCGACCCCTACCTCGCGTCCGACGCCGTCTTCGGGGTGAAGAACTCGCTGGTGATCGAGTTCAAGCGCAGCGATTCCGAGGCCGAAGCGAAGAAGATCGGCCTCAAGGCGCCGTTCTGCACGGCGAGCTACGAATTTGTGCTGAAGCCCGCCGGCAAGACGAAACAGCAGAAGGTGACGTCGGCGGCCGACGCGGCGCGCGCGTGAGCCGGAGACCGGTGAGCGGTGAACAATGATCGGGAAGAACCTTGTCTCACCTCGCCCCGTCACGCCTTGCCTCCTGTTCCTTGCTCCGTGGGCTCGCGGTGTGTAATATGACTCTGTATGACATTTGTTGAAGGGCGTCGATGAAGATCCTGTCCGTGAGACTGTCCGACCAGGACGAGGCCGAGCTTGAGCGCCTGAGGGCGGTCACGGGCAAGACGCCGAGCGGCATCGTGAAAGAAGCGCTCGGGCTCTTCGCGAAGAGCGCGGCCGCCAAGATGCCGGCGGAGCTTGCGCGGGAACACGGATTGGTCGGTTGCTTCGACGGTCCAAGGGATCTGTCGCGCAACGCCCGGCGCCATCTGAAGCGTCGAATTCGTGCCCGGCACGATCGTTGATACCGGCGCGCTCGTCGCCTGGCTCAACCGCAGAGACAGCGAGCACCGGCGCGTCACGGCGTTTTTCGATGGTTTCCGGGGCAGTTTGCTGACTACCTGGCCGGTGGTAGTCGAGACGGTTCACCTGCTGCCGGCCCATGCGGGCGTGCGTTTCCTGCGGTGGGTGAAAGACGGCGGAGTGATACTTCATGAGCTGCCGCCGGCCGCCATCGTGCCGATTACGGCGTTGGTCGAGAAATACGGCGACGCCGAGATGGATGTGACCGACGCTTCGCTGGTATGGCTCGCCGACAACCTCCGGGTGTTCGACCTCATTACCACAGACGCGCGCCACTTCAGGATCTACCGCACGCCCTCCGGACACGCGTTGCGCAATCTGATCTGACGTGTACCGCGGGGTCAGAGTGACTTTTCCGCGATTCTGGAAGCGTCACTCCGACTTCATTCATCCATTCCGGCCCGCCAGGGCAGATCAGGTTCGCGGGAGGATCGTGCGCCGCTCAATCGCTCGCGTACCACATCGGATTTCGAAAGTTTGCGGTCGCGGGAGCCATTCGCGCGCATGGGCCTTGTCCTCGAAAACCTGCACTGCCAAAGCGATGACGCTGGACCTGCGGCGCACGCGATCACTCGTCGGCGACTTCATCGGAGCCGTGGCTTTTCGACTACTACTTGTACGTCGAGTCATGGTCATGGGGCAGCGTCAGAAACCGCATGAAGTCGCCTTTGCGGGTGACGACAGCCCTGCGCGCCTGCGAGATGCGGATCGAGTAGACCTTTTCGCCGGGTTGTAGCTGGACGGGTGGCGACTTGATTTCCTCCCACTTCAGCCCCGGATGCTGGTAGACCTGGGCCCAAGTCATCCGGTAGATCTTCGTCAACGTCTCAATGACCCGGTTGCGCTCGGTCTTGTCGAGCGAGAACAGTGAATCGTGAAACTCGGGATTATTGAGATCGAGCTTTACGCGGCGTTCGTCTTGCCCGTTGCTCATTCGTCTTCTCTAGTTCGCGCAGTTCGGCGAGGCTCGTCTCCTGTGGGGGATTGCGCCGCTCCCACTCGAGGGCTCGTTCCAGCGACTGCGCTGTTTCCGGCGTGTGCAGCCACCTTTCACTGTCGGGAATGACGGTAGCAGTCCGGACCCGCCATTCGCCGGGCGCGACCTGCTCGATGAGCACTTGTCGTCCGGCATGCTCCTTGCCGAATGAAACCTGGCCGCTCTTACCGATCACCTTTACTAGAGTTTTCATGGCGCTACCGGTCACCAGACTATATAGGGCCGTCCGTTATCTTAGCACTAATGCATGACGGCATGAATGCATGATAGCACGAACTGGCGAGGCCACCCGCCCCAGAATTTTCTGTCGGAATTCTTTCGGCGGGGTTGTTGCAAGTAGGGGACGCACAACGCTACACGAGCTGCTTGACCGAGTCTTTCCTCAGTGATACTTTAGTATCACTGAGGAAAGTATGACCACCACCACACTGCGCAAATGGGGCGGAGCGATCGCCGTTTCGCTGCCGAAGAAGCTTCTCTCCTTGCTCGGACTCAAGCCGGGGTCGGAGCTGGAAGTGAAGGTGGACGGCGGAAAGATAGTTCTTTCGCCGGCTCGACAGCGCCTCACCCTTGCCCAGCTCGAAAAGGAGCAGCAAGCCCTGGAACGCAGCGCTGGCGGGCCCTTGGTTGACCGGAACTGGCTGGACGATTCGGCACGCGGGCGGGAACAGCTCTGACCGATGGCCCGGATACCCGACCGCGGCGATATCTACCACATAGACCTCGAGCCCACCAAGGGTAAGGAGCGGCGCGGGCGGCGATTCGTGTTCGTCCTGTCGCCGGCCGAGCACAACCGGCGCGGCTTGGTTATCGTGTTGCCGGTGAGTCAGGGCCATACGCTGGCACGGAGCACGGGTTTTGCCTGCACCCTGATGGGCGCGGGAACAGAGACTCAGGGCGTTGTTATCTGCGATCAGCCGAGATCTCTGGATTTTCCGGTTCGCGGTGCGCGCTATGTCGAGACTGTTCCTGAGTACGTGGTCCAGGATGTCCTGGGGCGGATTGCGCCGCTGGTGACTTGAGCGTTCGACGAGCGTTGCGTCTTCATTCGTCACTCCATCATTCGTCACTTTTTTCACACCTTCCCCAGCGCCTTCAGCACTCGCTCCGGCGTAGCCGGTTGCACGGTCACCCGCGCGTTGAACGGCTTGAGCGCATCGTTGATGGCGTTCATCACCGCCGCCGGCGCCCCTGCGGTGCCTGCTTCGCCGGCGCCTTTCGCGCCCAGCTCCGACGTTTTCGTCGGCGTGCACACATGCGCGACGGCGATATCCGGCATTTCGCCCGCCATGGGCACGAGGTAGTCGGCCATGTTGCCGTTCAGAAGCTGCCCTTCAGCGCTGTAGATGCAGTGCTCGAAGAGCGCCGCGCCTATGCCTTGCACGACGCCGCCGCGTATCTGCTCGTCCACCAGCATCGGGTTGATGATGGTGCCGCAGTCCTCGACGCACCAGTGCTCGAGGAGCTGCACGAATCCGGTGTCCGTGTCCACCTCCACGAGAGACGCCTGGAAGCCGTTCGTAAAGGCAAACCCGTAGCCGCGAGGGGTGTAGTGGCGCGTCACCATCAGCTCCGACTGGAAGTTCATCGGCAGCGTGTCGGGGCGGAAGTAGGCGACGCGGCCCAGTTCCGCGAGCGTGAGCTTCACCTCGCCGGTGCGCGCGTCCACGACGTTGTTGTCGCGCACATCGAGCATTTCCCCGCTCGATTCGAGGATCGCCGCCGCCACTTCGAGTATGTTGGCCCGCAGCGCCTTCCCGCTCTGGAGCACCGCCTCGCCGCCGATGCCCGCCCCGCGGGACGCCCAGGTGCCGCCGCCGTAGGGAGTGACGCCGGTGTCGCCGGTGATGACGCGGACACGATCCATGCTCACGCCGACCGCGGTCGCGGCGATCTGCGCGAACACGGCCTCGGTGCCCTGTCCCTGCTCGGTGACGCTCACCATGCAGGTCACCATGCCGGTGGGCTCCAGGCGCAACGTGGCGCCGTCCTGCGCCGAGATGCGCGCGCCGCCGACGCCGTAGAACGCGGGTGACGGGTTGGTGACTTCGATCATCGCCGCAATGCCGATGCCGCGATGGATTCCCGTTGCTCGCAGCGCGGCCTGCTGGGCGCGCAGCGCCCGGTAATCCATCAGATCCAGGAGCTTATCCAGCGCCGCCTGGTGCGATAGTTTCTCGAATCTCATGCCCGACGCGGAAGTGCAGGGATAGGCGTTGTCGGGAACCAGGTTTCTGCGGCGGAATTCGGCCGGATCGATGCCGAGCTTATCGGCGGCGAGATCGACGATGCCCTCCGTCAGCGCCACGGCAATGGGATGGCCGACCGCGCGGTACTGGCAGGTGACGTTCTTGTTGGTGAATACCACGTGCAGGCGGGCACGGTACTGCTTGTGCTTGTACGGTCCCCCGGTCAGGTTCACGACCTGGTTGCCTTCGATGCCGCTCGTGCGCGGATACACGGAGTAGGGGCCGATCGCGGTGAGGTCGTCCAGGTCGAAGGCGAGGATCTCGCCCTCCCGGGTGCAGGCGAGGCGGATCTTAGCCTTGTGCTCGCGCGCATGGATGTCGCTCACGAACGATTCCAGCCGGTCGGCGACGAACTTGACCGGGCGCCGCAGCATGACCGACAGCGCGGCGGTCGCCATCTCGTCGGCGTACACGTGGACCTTGATGCCGAACGAGCCGCCGACGTCCTTCGCAATCACCCGCACGTTGCCCTCGGGGATATCGAGGTGCCGCGAGAAGATGTCCTGCATCATGTGCGGCGCCTGGGTCGAATGGTGCACCGTGAGCGCGTGTTCCGCGGCGTTGTAGTCGGCCAGGATAGAGCGGCTTTCCAGGCACACGCCGGTGTGCCGCCCGAATTCATAAGTCTCTTCGACCACCAGATCGGCTCTTGCGAAGGCCGCGTCGACTTCCCCGGTGTCCAGCTCGCGCTTGAAGCAGATGTTGTCGCCGAGATCGGCGTGGATCACGTGGCGTCCGGCAAGCGAATCTTCCATGTCCACGACGGCGGGCAGCTCCTCCCACTCCGCCTCGGCGTGCTGCGCGGCATCTTCCGCCTGGGCGCGAGTCTCCGCGACGATCGCCGCCACGGCCTCGCCCTGCCAGCACGCGCGATCGATCGCGATTGCGTGCTGCGGCGGGGACTTGATGCCTTTCAGGTGGCCGAGCACCGCGACCCACGGTTTGCAGTATTCGGCGAGCGCGCGTCCGTCCACGGCCGCGATGACGCCCGGCATGGCGCGCGCCTTCCCGAGATCGAGCTTTCCGATGCGCGCGTGCGCGTAAGGGCTGCGGAAGAAAACCACGTGCGCGAGGCGCGGCAACCGCAGATCGTCGACATAGGTCCCGCGCCCCTGCAATAGCCGCCGGGCGTTCGCGCGCGGCACGCTCTTGCCGATGTAACCGCTGCCAGAAGCAGAGTCCATGTCAAATTCCAGGAGCAATATTCAGCCGCAGATACACGCAGATAAACGCAGATGTTCGAAACTCGACATCAAGGTACTCATGCGTTGTGCGTTCTCGATCTATCGGCGTTCATCGGCGCCTATCGGCGGCTGAATCAATCTTGTTTCGAGGTCGAACTTATCCGCGTTTATCTGTGTGTATCTGCGGCTCCATTGACGTCTTAGCCTTACTCCGCCGGGCGGCGAGGACGGCCTCGATCGCATCGACGATCGCCTGGTAACCCGTGCAGCGGCAGTAATTTCCGGACAGATGATCGCGGATCTGCCCGCGCGTCGCGCCGGGGTGGCGGATCACGAGGTCCTGCGCGGCCAGCAGCATGCCGGGGGTGCAGAAACCGCATTGCAGCGCGTTGCGCTGGTGAAATTCGCGCTGCAGTGCCGCGAGTTCTCCGGAGTCGGACAGACCTTCGATGGTTTCGACTTTCCTGCCGTCGGCCTGCACGGCGAGCATCAGGCAGCCGCGCACGATCCTGTCGTCGACACGGATGGTGCACGCCCCGCACGCGCCGTGCTCGCAGCCCGTGTGCGATCCGGTCAACCCGAGGTCTTCGCGCAGGAAATCGATCAAGTGCTGGCGCGCCGGAATGCGCCGCGTCACGCTGGTGCCGTTGACGACGAGCGTGGTTTCAACCGTCGTTTCCACCGCGGCCAATGCTCTCAGGCGGCGAGCGCTGCCAGCGCGCGGCCGGTCAGCACGCGCGCGAGGTGCAGCTTCGTGGCCGCGTTTGAATAGAGGTCAGCTGCCGGGTTCAAATCGCCGGAAAGTGCCGTCGCCGCGGTGGCGGCGACCTCCCCCGACGGCCGGCGGCCCTCCACCGCGGCCATCGCCCCGCGGGCGAGCAGGGGCGTTTCGCCGGTGCCCAGGTACGCGAGCCGCACGTCGGACAGCGCGCCGTTCGCATGCTGCGCGACAGCGGCAATACCGACTATTGCATAATCGCCGCGACGGCGCGCAAGCTCCATGAAGGTGCTGCGATACGATGCGCCGGTCACGGGGAATTCGACACTCGTCAGGATCTCGTTCGAACGAAGATCGGTGGCATAAACGCCCTTGAAAAAATTGCGCGCCTTCACCCGGCGGCTGCCCGCTCTTGCCGCAACGACGAATTCCGCGTCGAGCGCCACGCAGCACGCGGGCCATTCCGCGGAGGGGTCCGCCATGGCAATACTTCCGCCCAGCGTGCCCGCGTTGCGGATGGCGACGTGCGCGATGTGCGGCGCCGCCTGCGCCAGCAACGGCAGGTGCCGGGCGATTTCCGCAGAGCGCTCGATCTCGGCGTGCGTCGTGAGCGCCCCGATGTGTACCGTGTCGCCCGCCGTCCTGATGCCGGCAAGCTCCGGGATGCGCGCAATGTCTATGAGGATTTCAGGCGCGGCGAGCCGAAAATTGAGCGCTGCGAGCAGGCTCTGTCCGCCTGCCAGCAGCTTCGCCCCTTCGCCGTGCGCCTCGAGCAGCTCCAGCGCTTCGGAAAG
>CAZQJF010000024.1:0-14113 GCA_964593735.1 uncultured Streptomycetaceae bacterium
CGCTCGTCCTGGTGAGCGGAGCCCGGGCCGGCGCCACGGCGCCCGGCACGCTGCCGGACGTGCAAGCGCTGCTCGAGGTGCTGCGGAAGCACGGCGCGCTGGGAGCGAGCCGCAACGTCGGTTTCAGCGACGCGCTGAGTTCCCTGGAAACCCTCGAGCGGCTGAGTCCCGCCACGATACGGGATTGGAGCGTGCTCTCCACGCCGGAGCGGTCGCCGCGATCGCTGGCGCCCGAGCCTATCGCCATACGAGCGGGCGAAGAGGTGCACCTGCGCTTCTTGCTGGGGGCGGCGATCACTCCCGCCGCCGCGCCCACGGTAGTCGAAACCGCGGCGCACATCGGCGCGTGGGGACTGCGGTTCGCGCGTGCGCTGGGGGCGCAAATTGCCGTTCCGGGAGTGGACCTGCTCGCGCTTCCCCGACCGCCGTCCGGAGTGCTCAGGGCTGCCTACGCGGGCCGGCGCGCGCAACTGGAGGTCGCGTTGAACCTGTTCATGAGCAATGCCGTCAAGCGTTTTCGCGCAGCGGCGGGCGATCCGGCCCTGGTGATCTCGGTACACGGGGCCGCTGAATGCCGCGCCGAATTGCGCGTGAGCTTGAGCTCCGCGCTGGACGAGACGCTGCTGGAAGGGTATCGCTGGCCGCTACACCCGCTGGACGATCTGGCCGAGATCGCCGGGAGCATATGCCAGCTTGCGGCCGACTGCCGGTTGACCGACGTGCGCGTGGTTGATGCGGTGTTGCCGTGCGACGGCGCGCCGCTGTTCGTGCGCGCCAGCGAAGTGCCGCGTTGACCCTTCAGGTTGATCCCTGGCCTCGGAACCGGAGAAAACACGGAAACAAGACCCGAGCCGATTGCGTTTGGGATCACTGAACACTATAGTCATCCAGCCACGTGTGCTGAGCCCGTCAAGGAATTCCATGAACACACCACGCGAAGTCGGTCTTTCCTTGGCGGCCGGAATCCTGCTGGCCGCTGCCGCCGTGCCCGCGATTTCCGCAGAGGAACCTTCCGCTACACCCTATCGCCCCACGGTTTCCAACCCGGCGGCGCTGCCCACCCCGGGCTACGCCGAAGTCGAGGCCGGTTTTCTGCGTACCAGGGACGCCGACCCGCGCCGGCGCAGCAGCCTGCCTGTGCTGTTTAAATACGCGTTCAATGAAAACGTCGGGGTGCTGATCGGCGGCGAAGCGCATGTGAGGCAGCACTCGGACATCGACGGCAAGACCACCGGCGTCGGCGACACCAACCTCACGCTGAAACTGAATCACTCGCTCAACGACGGGTTCGGCATAGGGCTCGAAGCGGGGGTCAAGCTGCCGACTGCCAGGGATCTTATCGGATCGGGCAAGCACGACAAGATCGTGAACGGCATCATGAGCGCGGAGTTGGGCGAAGCGGCCCTGGACATCAATCTGGGTGCGATACATCTGGGCAGCGTCAACCCGGGCGAAAGCCGCACCGCCTACGCGTGGTCTACCGCGCTCTCTCATGCGATCAACGACAAGTGGGGCATCGCCGGGGAATTCTCCGGTGTGAGCCAGCGCGGTGTTCCCGGCATCTCGCAATTTCTCGCGGCCGTGTCCTACAACGTCTCGAGGAAAATAGTGCTGGACGGAGGGGTGGCGTGGGGATTGACCAAGGCCTCGACGGACCGCGCGTTGTTCGCAGGAATGACGGTGCTGCTCAAGTAGGCTGAACCCTGACGGTCCGGCGCTCGAATGCGGCGACTGCGAATGCCTTGGTCCCTGCTGGTTACGCTGGCTCTCGCTTACGCGGCAGTGGTGCTGCTGGTATTCCTGTTCCAGTCCAGGCTCGTCTATTTCCCTCAGATCGGCCGCGAGGTCGTGCTGACTCCCCAGTCTTACGGGCTGCAGTTCGAGCCGGTCGCGCTCGCAACCGAGGATGGCGAAAAGCTCACCGCGTGGTGGGTCCCCGCGGCGACATCGCAAGGTACGGTGCTCATTTTTCACGGGAACGCCGGCAACATGTCGCATCGCCTCGAATACCTCGAGATGTTCCACAAGCTGGGCTACGACAGTCTCATCATCGACTATCGCGGCTACGGCATGAGCACCGGCACACCTTCGGAAGCGGGGACCTACCGGGACGCGGAAGCCGCGTGGCGCTGGCTCGTGGACGAACGCGGCATCAGTGCGGGCGACATCGTGCTCATGGGGGAATCGCTGGGCGGCGCGGTCGCGGCGTGGCTCGCGGCGCGCGTGAGGCCGAGGGCGGTCGTTCTGGCTTCGACTTTTACCTCCGTGCCCGACCTGGGCGCGCAGGTCTACCCGTTCCTGCCGGTCAGGCTGGTGAGCCGCTTCAGCTATGACAACATGGCCGCGGTGAAGACGATAAAGTCGCCGCTGTTGATCGCCCACAGCCGCGAGGATGACATCATCCCGTATTCCCACGGGCGGGCGCTGTTCGACGCCGGCAACGAACCCAAGCAGTTCCTGGAGATGAACGGCGGGCACAACGACGCTTTCCTGTTCGTGCGGAAGGAATGGGTCGCCCAGATGGCGGGATTTCTCGAGCGCGCCGCTGCGAGATGACCGGACGGCAAGAGAGGCGTGAGCCGTGAGCCGTGATCCGTGATCCGTGAATTCGTGAGCGTCGAGTCGTGAACCGGTAGAATCAGCCTGGTCGGATAGCGGAATCACCGATCGCAGTTCACAATGCTTTTCTTGTCGGATCACGGATCACGGATCACAGATCACGGATCACGCATTGGAATTTTTTCGAAGGAGAAGAACATGGAACGGAAATTCATCAATCCCGAAGGCATGAACCGTCCCGGCACCTATACCCCGGTCGTAACCGTGCGCGGCGGCAAGATGGTCTACATCTCAGGACAGGTACCGCTGGACGAGCGGGGACAGCTCGTGGGTGGCACGGATCTCAAGGCGCAGACCGAACAGGTCTATCGCAATCTGGGGCTGGCGCTGACGGGCGCGGGCGCGACCTTCGGCGACGTCGTGAAGATCACCACCTATGTCGTAAACTACAAGCCCGAATACCGCAGCCTGATGCACGAAGTGCGCTCCCGCCACTTTTCCAGGGAAAACCCGCCGGCGAGCACGCTGGTCGGCGTTCAGTCGCTCGCAACCGCCGCAATCCTGGTCGAGGTCGAGGCGGTGGCGTTTACGGAATAAGGAGGAAGGATGAAGAAACGGTTCCGGGTTCAACGTTCAAGGTTCAAGGTGATCGTGCAACTTTGAACTTTGAACTCGAAACTTTGAACGGGATCAATCGATCCCCAGCACCGCCTCGACGCTGTCCAGCAGCGCTTCGGGCTTGAACGGCTTGGTCATGTAGCTGCTGGCTCCGTACGCCAGGGCGGCCACGACGTCTTCATGCTCGGCCTTGGCGGTCATGACGATGATGGGCACCGTCTTGAACAAAGGGTGTTCCCGCAGGCGGGCGAGCAGCTCCAGCCCTATGACGTCGGGTAGCATCACGTCCATCGCGATGGCGTCGGGCGGAGGCCGGCGGTTCAACTCGACAATGATCTCGTCGCGCCTGACCGCCACGTGCGTATCGAACCCGGCCAGCAGCAGCGTGCGGGCCGCGACGAGGGTATTCGTTTCGTCCGAGTCGATGATGAGTATGCTGTATTTCTGACCCGAGCGCGGAAGGATGCGCTGCGCGGGTCGGCTGAGTATGCTGACGAAATAACCGGACTGCTTCAGGCTCGGCAGGCTTGCCAGGGTCTGTTGCTCCGCCTGGCGCCTTTGCTGGATCGTGATTTCCTTGACGGGGCGGGTGAGGAAGCGCGCGATATCGACTTCCGGCGCCGCCGCTTGCGTTGCGGATGTCTCTATGAGGCTCATCGCGGCTAGTTCTTCGAGCGCCGCCCGTAACCTGGACTCTGCGAACTGGGGCACTCTGCTCCACACCTCCGCGAAGGTTTCCCGGTCTGCGATCACCGCCAGCAGCTCCCTCAATTCGCTCCGAAGCATGCTGAACTGGGCGTCCGCTTCGGCTTTGCCGCTGTCTGTTCGCGTGTAGGTTACGTCGTTCGTCATGGATTCCGCCTGTCGAGCGTGGAATTATGGCACGCCTTCGCCGATGACGGCGCACTCGATTCGTTCTGCCATAATCCTTCAGGAATTCACCGGCGCGCGCAGGTTACAGCCCTCATCCCTCATCCTTCATGAACTGGGATCCCGATTTCCTGACGAGTTCGCCCATGTTCGAACCGCTCCGGGTCCATGTTGCCGCGGCACTTGGCCCGGGCTGGCCGGATCTCGCCGAACTGCAACGGCTGCTCGACCGGCGAGCGCCGGTCGTGAGGAATGCGGATGGGCGTGCGCTGCGGCTCGTGCCGCAGGGGCGCAGGTCCCGCACTCTCGAGGAGCGGTACGAGGCGCGCGTTTTCCTGAACGGCGAGTTGCAGGTGCGCGAGGGCAACTGGCACGATATTTTGAACGTGCTGGTATGGCTTGCGTTTCCCCGGGCGAAAGCGGCGCTCAACGCGCGGCATCACGTGGCGCTGCGCGAGCAGTTCGTTGCGCGTGCGCGGAACCGGGGTCCCGCGCAGGATGCACTTACGCTGTTCGACGAGGGTGGAATCGTCGTCGCATCAGCGGACGACGAACTGACGGGATATCTGCGGGACTGGCGCTGGAAGGATTTGTTCTGGGACCGGCGTGCACGGTTGCAATCGCGCATGCGCTTCTATCTTTTCGGCCACGCGCTCTATGAAAAAGCCCTGAGCCCGTTCACCGGGATCACGGCCCGCGGCATCGTACTGAGAGCGGAGCCGGAACTGCTGGCGGCGCCCCTGGTGGAGCAACTGGCCGCCGTCGATGCCGGAGTCGCGGAGTACCTCTCCGACACCGGCCGCCTCACCGCCACGCGCGAACTCGCGGTAGTGCCCGTGCTGGGCGTGCCCGGTTGGTGCGCCGGCAACGAACGCGAGGCCTACTACGACGATCCCGACTATTTCCGGTCAGCCCGCCGGAGTGAGGGATGAAGAATGAAGGATGAAGTAGAGTCCGCTACTTTTATCACCTCTTCACTTCTTCACCCATCACCCTGTTTTTCTGCTGCGGGACGGAATACAAGGTGGTACGGTTTTTCCCGGCGGCTTTGCTCGCGTACATCGCCTGGTCGGCTCTTTCGAGTATGGTTTTGAAATCCGCCCCATGATCGGGATAACAGGCTACGCCTATGCTTACCGTCGCTTCCGCTGTTTCATCGCGCGAAGTGATCGGACTCGAAGCGAGCGCCTGCCGTATGCGTTCGGCCACCACGTATGCCCCCTGACAGGTTGTTTCCGGCAGCAGTACCACGAACTCGTCGCCTCCGTAGCGGGCAATCAGATCCGGCGGGCGCACGGGATTCTTGCGCAGCGCGCCCTCTATGCACCGCACGGTCAGTTTCAGCAGCCGGTTGCCGGTTTCATGTCCGAGCGCATCATTGACCGTCTTCAAGCTGTCCGAATCGATCATCAGCAGGCTGAATGGACGGGCATAGCGCTCGGCCTGAGTGAAGACCTGGCCAGCTCCCGACATGAAGGCCCTCAGGTTCAGCACGCCGGTCAGCTCGTCGGTTTCGGCAAGCACCTTCATGTGCCCGAAGGCGCGCCGAATGTCGGCGGAAAGCATCGTGGTGATGTACGCGACCAGCAGCATCGGCGCAAGCTGCGCCGCGAGTATGGTCCCGTACTGGAACGACAGCATGTTTTCTACGCCGGAGCGGCTCCCCAGCCATGCGTAGCAGGCCGCGATGAGGCCCATTTCAAGCAAGGTAGCGAGCTTGCCGAGCGTCAGCGCGCTGGTGATGATGACGAGCAGGTAGAGATCGAACAGCGGGCTCGCGGTGCCCCCGGTGTACATCAGCACCCACGTGATGAACACGATCATGACCCAGGTTTCGAGCGCGATCTTCCAGTACGTTTCCTTGCGGTAGAAGTTGGCGTAGCGAAATGCCAGCACGAAGGCCGCGTAGAAGAACATCGCCATCGACAGGGCCGCGTTGGTTTCCTCGTCCGGGCCCACGGCGACCTGGTAGAGCATGACGAGGATGAGCAGCAGCCATTCGATCTCGGCGACGGTGCGGGAAAATCCGCGCAGTTCCTCCGTCGATAGCGCGGGATCGAAGAACAGATCGGTTTGCATTTTTTCGTGGACAGCGGCGCTCGGCAGGCACCGCTCATCGCCGTGGTTCTGGGCTGTCTAACTTAGAGAAAGATCTTCTTTTTCAATACCTTGTAAGCATTCCTCGTCCTGCTTGCGGTATGTTAATCGAAAACCCGGAAAAACGGGAGAGATTTCTAGTGACTTTCGCTATGCTTCAAAAACATGCCGCTGGACGGCACCGCTTGAACTCCACGAGTGGGCCCCCATCTAATTTGCGAATCATCACGCCCGGAGGGACGGAAATCATGAAACGTATTTTCCTGTTCGTAATCACGAACTTCGCGATCGTCCTGGTACTCGGCATCACGATGCAATTGCTGGGCGTGGACCGGCTGCTGGCGCAGGAAGGGCTCAATCTGACCGGCCTGCTCGTCATGGCCGCCATCCTGGGATTCGGCGGCTCGCTGATCTCGCTATTTATCTCGAAGTGGATGGCGAAGCGAATGATGGGCGCGCACGTGATTGAGGTTCCGTCCAACACGACGGAGCGCTGGCTGGTGGATACGGTGAAGCGCCAGGCCGACAAGGCGGGCATAGGCATGCCGGAAGTCGCGGTTTACGAGGGGCCGGAAATCAATGCGTTCGCAACCGGATGGAACCGCAACAATGCCCTGGTGGCGGTGAGTACGGGGCTGCTCAGCAACATGAGCCAGGAAGAAGCGGAGGCCGTTCTCGGCCACGAAGTCTCGCACGTCGCAAACGGCGACATGGTGACGCTCGCGCTCATCCAGGGCGTGTTGAACACTTTCGTCATTTTCCTGTCGAGGGTGATCGGGCACGTGGTGGACCGCATCGTCTTCAAGGTCGAGCGCGGCTACGGCCCGGCCTACTTCGTCACCGTCATCGTTGCGCAGATCGTGCTCGGCGTGCTCGCGAGCATCGTCGTGATGTGGTTCTCGCGTCATCGCGAGTTCCGCGCGGATGCGGGCGGCGCGTCGCTCGCCGGCCGCCAGAAGATGATCGCAGCGCTGGAGCGGCTCAAGCTCAACCAGGAGCAGTCGAGTCTGCCCGCCCAGATGAAGGCGTTCGGTATTGCGGGCGGCGGGGGCTTCATGCGCCTGTTCATGTCCCATCCTCCGCTGGAGGAGCGCATCGCGGCACTGCAGGCGGCGCAGGATACGGGAAGGGTGTCCCCGGTTCGCCGCGCCTGAGACTGCACTAGGGACAGGGGCTAGTCCCTAGTCCCCAGTCCCATCAGGGCTTCAGTATCGGGGTCTTGAGGTTGCCAACGACCGCGAGCGTGCCGCGCGCGACTACCACGGTTTTCGAGCCCAGCTCGGCGTTGACACGCCCCGACAGATCGCCATTCTGAGCGACGTCCACGTTACCGTTTGCGTTCATCGGCCCGGAACCAAACTGGAGCCGGCGGTAGGAATATTGCTTTTCGGACGCCTGCAGCGAGCCGCCGAGAGTGTCGAAGGGGGTCTTGCCGCCGCGCGTCCCCTCGCGCGCGGGCGACCGGACGGCGCGCAGGATATCGACGTTGTGCAGCTCGCCTTTTTCGACATTGAATGTGGCTTCCGCCTTCGCATCCGAGAACAGGGTCTTGAGCGACGCTCCCTGAAGCACAAAGGTCCCGCTGGTCGTGACCGACCCGCTCATCGAGAAATCCCGGGTAAAGGCCGCCAGAAGCTGGCCGGCATTTGCATTGGCAATGGCGAAGTCGGCATCGATCCGGATCCCGCTGCCCCACTTCACCCTGGCGCCGCCCTTTACCGTGCCGCCCCCGATCCTTCCTTCCAGGCCGACGAGCGTTGCCTGTGAGGGACCGAGGTTCGCAACGACGTTGAGTTCGTCGAACGTCACCGCAGGCCCGAGCGGCGGCAGCCAGCTACTCGCCGTGATGCTTGCACGCCATACGTTGTCCTTGGGGGTCAGTTCGACCCGTAACGCGGATCCGGTGTTGAGCTTCGCGAGCTGCACGGAACCATCGACAGCCATCGTGACGTTGCCATCGAAAGACGGCATCTCGAAATCCCTGAGTGAGAGCGTTACACCTCTCAGTTTGAGCCGCCGGATGGCCAGGGCCTGGGCGCCCGACTGCGGCTTGATCCATGCCGGCACCATCGAAAGCGCATCCTGGTCGGCCCTCACCCCGATTACCTCGACGTCATCGAGTACCTTCGTGTCCGATAGCAGCGTACCCGGACCCGCGCCCACCACGACGCTGTCGATCTTGATTTCCTGCAGCTTGCCCACGGCCACCCCCCCCATCGTGAGCTGCGGGGTGGGCACCAACTCGTAGCGCAGGCTCGAGATGGCAACCGGTACGCCAAGCCGCTTGGACATGGCGTCCTGCGCTCCCGGTATGTAGAAGTTCAGCGGCACCCAACGCAACACACCGACTGCAACGACCAGGAAAACCACCAGGCCGATTGCCACGGGTTTCAGCCGGCTCGTCCGAGGCCCGGAGCGGATCGAGACCGCGGCGTCGCGCGCCTCGCTTTCGCGCTGCCTACGATCGCCCGCCGAAGCGCGCGCACGCTCTTCCGCGTCGTGCCGGTAGCGCGCGTCGGCTTCCAGTTCGGCCAACTCGCGCGCCTTCAACTCGGCTATGACGCGCGCCTTGACCTCGTCTTCCGCCTTGCTGCGCGACTGCTGCTCCTGCAGCACCCGCGCCACGGCTTCACCCTTGGCCCGATCCTCGGCCTCCGCGCGCGCCTGGCGTTCCTTTTCTGCCTTGGCTTCGGCTTTCAGCTTTGCCTGGCCCGCGGCTTCCGCCAGGGCACGCGCCTGCGCGACCGCCTGCTCCGCCTGACGCGCCATGGCTTCGGATTCAGCGCGGGCCTTGCGGCGCGCTTCGGAATCCTCGGCCGCGGCCTCCCGCGCCTTGCGCTCGGCATCTTCACGCGCTATGCGCGCGGCCTCTACCTGCCGCTCCGCTTCCTCGCGGGCTTTCTTTTCGGCGTCGATCTGGGTTGCAAGCTCCGCTTGTGCCCTGCGGTCCGCCTCTTCGCGCGCCTTGCGCTCGATGTCGGCCCTCGCTTCGGCCTCTTCGCGCGCTTTGCGCTCGGCGTCGATCATCACCTGCACTTCGGCCCGCGCCTTGGCCTCGGCCTCCACCCGCGCCCTGGCCAGCGCTTCTTCGCGTGATTTTCGTTCCGCTTGCGCCTGAGCCTCGGCTTCCTCGCGCGCCTTGGCGAGCGCCTGTTCGCTGGATCTTATTTGCGCCTGTGACTGGGCCTCGGCTTCCTCGCGCGCCCTGGCAAGGGCTTGTTCGCTGGATCTTATTTGCGCCTGTGCCTGAGCCTCGGCTTCCTCGCGCGCCCTGGCGAGCGCCTGTTCGCTGGATCTTATTTGCGCTTGCGCCTGAGCCTCGGCTTCTTCGCGCGCCTTGCGCTCGGCCGCAAACCTCGCTTCGGCTTCCTCGCGCGCCCTGCGCTCGGTAACGGCGCTGGCCTCGGCTTCTGCCCGCGCGCGCCGCGACTGCTCCTGCAGCTCCCGGATCTGCGCCTTGGACTTTGCTTCTTCCTGTTCCCGCGTATTGCGCTGCGCTTCCTCGCGCGCCTTGCCTTCTTCCTCCTCGCGCTTGCGCGCTTCGGCCTCGGTGCGTGCCTTGGCTTCGGCCGCCGCGCGGGCATCGGCCTCGACGCGCGCCTTCGTCTTGGCTTCCTCCAGGGCCTTCATGGCCGCTTCCATGCGGGCCCGGGCTTCCGAGTCTCCACCCGCGATATGCTCGCGCGCGATCCTTTCGGCATCGGCCTTGGCGCGCGCCGCCTCTTCCGCCATTGCGCGCGCCTGCGAAACGGCTTCTTCGGCGGCTATCGCGCGCGCCTCTGCCTCCTCGCGCGCCTTGCGTTCGGCCAACTCGCGCGCCTTGATGTCCTGCTCCATGCGCGCGCGTTCACCGGCTTCCTGCTTCGCACGCGCCTCGGCTTGCTGCAGGGCCTCCTGCAGCGCCTTCATCTGCGCTTCCACCGCAACCCGCGCCCTGCTTTCAGCGTCGGCGTGAGCGCGCGCGTCGGTTTCGGCCCGCGCCCGCGCTTCGCTCTCTGCCCTCGCCTTTGCTTCGGAAGCGGCCTTCAACTCAACGTCCGCTTTGGCGCGCACTTCCGCTTCCGCGCGCGTCTTCGCCTCGGCATCGGCGCGTACCTTTGCCTCCATCGCAGCCTTGACGCGCGTGTCCGCCTCGGCCCTGGCCTTCGCGTCTGCAGCGGCCTTCGATTCGGCTTCCGCCTTTGCCCGCGCCTCGGTGGCGGCCCTTGCGTCGGCCTCCGCCTTGGACTTGGCCTCGGTCTCGGCCCTCACCTTGGCCTCGGCCGCGGCGCGTGCCCGCGTTTCCGTTTCCTGCCGGATTTTCGCTTCAGCCGCGGCGCGCGCCGCGGCCAGCGCGCGAGCCTTGGCTTCGGCTTCGGCCTTGGTTCTGGCTTCGGCCTCAGCGTTGAGCGTTGCTACCGCCTGCGGAGAAGTGAAGTCGAGATCGTCGCCTATGTCCTGCGCCGCCGGGGCAGGGGCGGCTCTCAGAGCGGCCGCGGGCGCGGGAGCGGCCGGAGCGCTGAAAATCTTGATGTAGCCTTCGGTAACGAGCTTGTCTAGCGCTTCCTCCAGCTTCATGTCCTTCAGGACGGATTTTTGCGCCAGGTCTGCGATAGTTGACTTGCCGTCTACCGATAGAAATACCAGCCCGAGGTCACGGGGCAGCTTGATCGTCTTGTTCTTGATCTCCAGGACGCCCTTGGCGGTCTTGGCGAAGACGGTTTGTGGATGCATGGTCTCGGCTTGTGAATTCTGCTTACGCGCAACACAGTGTCATAGCGGCGGCTCTGTAGGAATACCAGGAAGTGGCATGCCGTGGCACGGATTGTGCTTAGTATTCCGCGTATGGCGAGCCATTGCAATAAGAAAGTCATTATAGTCTACTAAATCAAGGGAACCATAGAGGTCCCGCGCGGAGGGGTCGTCCGAAAACATGACGGTACGCCGAAACGATTACGACGTTACTAACAGCGTCAATACGACCGTCCCCCAGGAGGTATGCCAGGAGGTCTCGCAGATCTATCAGGATCTGTACCAGCGGGATGCGCCCGCGACCCTGAGCCAGGCGTTCGAGGATATCGGGCTGCTGTATCGCGGCGAATACCCTGGTTTCCACGAGTGCGACACGGGCTATCACGATATCCAGCACGTGCTGGACGTGACGCTCGCGATGACGCGGTTGATGAACGGCTGTACCCGCAGCACTAAAGCCAAAGCACTGAGCGAGCGGCTGTTCCGCTTCGGGGTCGTCACCGCGCTCTATCACGATTGCGGATATATCCGCAACCGCAAGGACAACAAGCATCAGAACGGCGCCGAGTACACCGCGGTCCATGTCTCGCGCGGCGCGCGTTTTCTGGAGGAATATCTTCCCAGGATCGGCATGGGCGACCTCGCAGGTGCCGCGACGGGGACCCTGCACTTCACCGGCTACGAGATACCGGTGAACAAGATCCGGCTGCCGGGCCCGGAGTTCCGCCTGCTCGGCAATCTGCTCGGCAGCGCCGATATCATGGCCCAGATGGCTGACCGCTGCTATCTGGAAAAGTGCTACGACCGGCTGTATCCCGAGTTCGTGCGCGGCGGCATCGCCCGGCGCCGCAACCGCGACGGCAGCGAGGAAATCCTGTTTGCGTCAGCCGCGGATCTGATATTCAAGACCCCGCGCTTCTACCAGGGCGCGAACAAGCGCCTGAACCAGGATCTCGGCGGGTGCCATACCCACATCGAAGCCCACTTCGGCGGGCAGAACGTCTACTTCGACGAGCTCGAGAAGAACATCAACCACGCGCGTGCGATTGCGGTGGAAGGCGACATTTCGATGTTACGCCGGCGCCCGGCTGTAACCTCGGAAAAACCCGAGGAATCCAGTCCGCCAGGATCCCCAAAAAAAGCGTGATCCGTGATCCGTGATTTGGATCGGTGCACGAACGGATCACGGCTTACGGTTCACGGCTCACGGTTCACGGGGTACCGACTTTCAGCACGATCTTTCCGACGTGCCCGCTCGATTCCATGAGCGCGTGCGCCTGCGCGGCTTGAGCCAGGGCAAAGGTCGCGCGCACGACCGGCTTGATCGCGCCCGATACGAACTGCGGCCAGACCCGTTCCTCCAGCTCCCTCGCGATTTGCGCCTTGAAGGCGGCGGGCCGCGTGCGCAACGTCGAACCGGTATACGTGAGGCGCTTGAGCATCACGGGCATCAGGTTGATGTCGACTTTGGATCCGGCCGGAAAGGCCAGCTGTATGATGCGGCCGTCGTGGGAGGCGCACCTCAGGTTGCGCTCGATGTTCGGGCCGCCCACGATGTCCAGGATGACGTTGGCGCCGCCGGCCTGCCGCACGACCTCCACGTAATCCTCCTCCCGGTAGTCGATCACCCGGTCGGCGCCGAGCTCGCGGCAGATGAGGCAGCGCTCCCCGGGGCTGTCGGTCGCGATCACTCTTGCCCCGAACGCCTTGCCCAGTTGTATGGCCGTCGTGCCGATGCCGCCGGCGCCGCCGTGGACGAGGAGCGTCTCTCCGGGGGCGAGGCGCGCGCCCATGAAAACGTTGCTCCACACGGTAAAAAAAGTTTCCGGCAGGCTCGCGGCGTCGATGAGCCCCATGCCCCCGGGTATCGGCAGGCAGTGCTGTGCATCGACGGCGCAGTATTCGGCATAGCCCCCGCCGTTGGTGAGTGCGGTAACCTGGTCGCCGACGTTCCAGCGTTGCACCTCGCGACCCGCGGCAACGACCGCGCCGGATACTTCCAGGCCGGGCAGATCGGAAGCCCCGGCGGGAGGCGGGTAGAGCCCCTTACGCTGCATGAGGTCGGGTCCGTTCACGCCGGTTGCGGCGACCTGGATCAGCACTTCCCCGGCGGCCGGCTGCGGCACCGGCCGCTCGGCAAGCTGCAGCACTTCCGGCGCCCCGGGTGCGGTGATCGCGACGGCTTTCATCCTGCTGGGGAGGCTCATGGGAAACTCTGAAGAGGTTTGAGGACGGGGCGGAAAATCGTGCCCCGGGAATTTATACTAACATGCCGGATTCTCCCCAGCGGCCGCGGAAGGCGACACATGAAAACACCCGTCACCAGTCACGAGTCACCGGTCCCCGCGGTCAAGCTGCCCCAGCACGACCGCTACGATTACTCACCCATCACCGAGCGCAAGGACTACAGCTGGCCCGGCGGCAAGCGGCTCGCCTTCTGCATCACCACCAACGTCGAGGTCTACGCCTACGGCAAGGGTCGCGGCCACGACAACGCCAAGCACAACGAGCCTCAGACGCAGCGCAACTACTCCTGGCGCGACTACGGCAACCGCATCGGCATCTGGCGGCTGTTCGATCTCGCCGACGAACTCGGGATGCCCCTCGCGCACAACGCGAACAGCCTGCTCTACGACCACGCGCCGCAGATCATGGACCGCATCCGCACGCGCGGTGACGAGATCGTCGGACACGGACGCACGAATTCCGAGAACCTGCAGGACTTCCGCTGGGAGACGGACGAAGCCCGTGTCATCAAGGAAATCACCGATACCTTCGTGCGGCACGAAGGCAAGCCGCCCAAGGGCTGGATGGGTACCGGAACCTACGAGAACGCCTGGACTCCCGACGTGCTGAAGGAAGCCGGCTATACCTATCTCATGGACTGGCCCTTCGATGACCAGCCCATCTGGATGCGCACCCGCTCGGGAGCTATCCTGTCGGTGCCGTACCCCGCGGAGCTGAACGATTCGCCCCAGATCATCCACCGCCAGCACACCGCCCGCGAATTCTGCGACATGCTGGTCGACGAGTTCGAGGAGCTGGCGGAGCAGTCGGCGAAGCACCCGCTCGTGTGCAACCTGTCGATTCATCCCTTCGTGTTCGGCTACCCGTTCCGCCTGCGCCCGCTGCGCAAGGCGCTCCAGCATTGCTTTTCCAGCAAACTCATGGACCGCGTCTGGAAGTGCAAGCCGGCCGACATCGCGGATTACTGCTATTCGCTGGAGCCCGGGATCAT
>CAZQJF010000025.1:0-13887 GCA_964593735.1 uncultured Streptomycetaceae bacterium
ACGTTCCGACCCCAGCCCGGGGCGCCCGCGAAGCCCGCGGGCGTCGCGAAACCTGCGCCACGTCCAGGTCCGGGCGATCCCCGCCCCGAGTTCTACACCGTCAGGCGCAGCGATACGCTCTACAGCATCGCGCTCGACCACGGCATCGACTACCGCGAACTCGCGCAATGGAACGGTATCGACAACCCTGCCGCCATCCATGTCGGGCAGCAGTTGCGGCTCACTGCTCCGGCGGGCGGCGTGATCACCGCTCCGCTGAAGGCCGCGCCCGGAGTCGAAGCACGGCCGCTGGACACGGCGCCGCTGCCGCCTTCCAGCGTGAGTGGCGCTGCCGTGACTGCTGCCAAGAGCGAGCCCAAAGCGGTACGCCTGCCTTATTCGGACCAGGCCTACGCGCAGCTTGCCGCCATCAAGCCGGACGCGGGGCCGCCCCCGCCGCAACTCAAACCGGAAGGCCCGCCTTCCCAGGCGCTTCCGGACGGCGAGGAGCTTCAGTTCACGTGGCCGGCGAACGGGAAGCTCGTGGCCAGCTTCAACGACAGCGGCAAAGGCATAGGCATTGCCGGCAAGCCCGGCCAGCCGGTATTTGCCAGCGCGCCGGGCAGGGTCATCTTCAGCGGCACCGGTATCCGCGGCTTCGGCAAGCTGATCGTCATCAAGCACAACAATACGTTCCTGAGCGTCTATGCCCACAACAGCGAGCTGGTGGTGAAAGAGGGGCAGAACGTCTCCAAGGGGCAGAAGATCGCGGAAATGGGCAATACCGACACCGACCAGGTCAAGCTTCATTTCGAGATCCGCCGCTTCGGCAAGCCGGTGGATCCCATAAAGCTCCTGCCACCTCTCTCGGGCTAATGGCGTCAATCACGCGCGGAACCGGTCCACGCGCGCCTGCAGTTCGCGCAGTACGATCACACTCGCTTCCGTACCGTATCGCAAACCTATGTACAAGCCGGTAATGCCGGCTATCGCCGGTCCAAGATCGGGGCGCGCGTGCGCGAGGCGCCGTGCGTAGTCCACCGGACCCTCCGCGGGGCGACGCGGCAGACCCTTGCGGCGGAGTTTCTCGCAGAAACGCAGGTAGGCGATTCGAACCGGGTCGCGCACCCGCGCCCTGACGCTCCTCAGCAGGAACGCCAACAGGACCAGCACGACTACGAAACTGGCGCAGACCAGCGTGAACGCCAGGGTGTGCCAGGTCGCATCGTCGATGCCGACGCGCGACAGAAACAGGCGCTGGCGCTCGGGCGTGTAGCCCAGCACCCATTGGTTCCAGGTGTTCGCCATCAAGTCCCAGGTGAATCGCAACTGACGCAAGGCTTCGAAATCGCCGCGAACCAGCAGCGGCAGGGGGTCGGTGCGCGGCACGGCGGCGGAAATTCCGGATTCGACCCGCAAGGGGGACACGGCCGCGGTGGGGTCTATGCGCACCCATCCCTGGTCCTGCAACCACACCTCGGTCCAGGCGTGCGCGTCGGCCTGGCGCACGATGAGATAGCTGCCGAGATGGTTGATCTCGCCGCCCAGATAGCCGGTAACGATGCGCGCGGGTATGCCGGCGGCGCGCATCAGCACGGCGAAAGCCGAGGCATAGTGCTCGCAGAATCCGCTGCGGGTGTCGAACAGGAATTCATCCACCGGGTGGTTCCCGAGCATCGGCGGTGTAAGCGTGTAGGCAAATCTCTCGTTGCGGAACATGGCGAGGATTTCGCGTATCAGCTCCCGGTCGTCGGTGTACTTTGCGCGCAGGGTGCGCGCGAACTCGAACGTGCGCGGGTTGACATCGGCGGGCAGCGCGAGCGCCCGGTTCAACGCCGCGCGGTTCTCCGCGATGCCCAACCTGAAATCCAGAAACGAGACCATCTGGTAGCGGATACGGTGAATTACCGGTTCGATCGCGAGCAGCTGGAAGTCCGAGCTGGCGAGCGCTCGCGGGGGCACGTTGCCGGGAAGATCCAGGGCGAACAACCAGCGCTTGCTGTGAGGCTCCAGCGTGATTTCGTACGAAACCGGAGCGCCGCTCGTGGAGAACCGGGGAATGCCGAAGATCGCGCGCGGCGCGCTCCAGGTGCGGCCGTCGAAGTCCCACATGACGGGACCGCGCCAGTAGAGGTGCTTGGGCATGGGTGTCGCACCCGCGAACCGGACGCGAAACGCCACCGCGTCGGACAGGGTGAGGTTGCTCACGCTCCCGGGCGCCATCGTGTCGGACAGTCCGCTCACGGCGGCGGAGGCGTCCTGCGGCATGCCCCACAACGGCCCGGTTACGCGCGGAAACAGCAGGAACAGCACGAGCATCAGGGGAGTGGATTGCACCAGGTACAGCCCGGCGGTGCGGAGCTGGACGCGAAACGGGGGCTCGTTGCGCGTGTGATGCAGGCCCAGCATGGTTGCCGTGATCACCCAGATACAGGCAAGCATGTAGAGCGCGGTAAGTATTGTCTGCGAATACAGGAAATTGGTGATGACCAGGAAGTAGCCCAGGAAGATGAGCAGTATCCCGTCGCGCAGGATCCTTGTCTCCAGCAGCTTCAAGGCGAGCATCACCACCAGCAGCGCCACGCCGGCGTCCCGCCCAAAGATGGTGCGGTAGTTGAAATACACCCCGGCGGTTGCGCCCAGGACCACGAGAATCAGCAGCCAGCGGCCGGGAAGCGGGAGCCGCGCGTAGCCGAGATACACGCGCCAGGCCGCCAGCGTTGTGACCAGCCCGACGAGCCACCACGGCAGGCGCGCCGCATGCGGCGCCGAGACCATCGTGAGGCCAACCAGCAGCCACAGAACGTGGCGCAGCGGCAGGAGTTCTCTCGAGTGGGTCATTGCAGGCGCTGGTGAATGCGTTCACCCTTCACGGATTCAAACAGCGCGAGCGCTTCCAGGCAGTGTTCCCGCTGTTTCTCGCCGGTGCCTATGTCCACCGTCGTGCCGGGTATGCGCAGGCCGAACGACAGTCCCGCGGCGTGGGCGTCCAGCACCCAGCGTGCAAGCCGTGACAACTTTTCTTCGACATCGAGATGGGCCGGCAGCAGCGCCCAGTCGAGCCACAACTCGGTATCGGCACGGCCTGCGAACTGCTTGGTCAGCAGCCCTTGATCGCGCGCGGCGGCCTTCCATGCCACGTGGCGCGGCGAATCCCCACGGTAATACTGTCGCAGGCCCGCGAAATCTTCCTGCCCCTGGCCGCGCTGCGTTCCCTCGCCGGGGCTGGTCGTCGCCGCCGGCAGGGTGACGCCCGGCGGCTCGGGGCGCGGATAGACTATGCAATGCATATCGAGCTCGAGATAGGACCAGGCGTAATAAATCCCGAGCGGATAGCGGGTAAACAGAATCAGGCGGCCAGGGCGCAGGATGCCCCGGCGAGGCGCAGGAATGACGACACCCGCCGTGGCCGTGCTGCGCGCCGGGGCATCGACGAATTCAGCCGCCTTCCTGTCGCGGGTGAGTCCCAGGCTGTAGCGCGCGGTGTCCCCGGGATTCTCGAGATTCACGGTAAAGCGCGCGCTGTCGCCGGCGTACACCGGCCGCGCGCGGCCTCCCGACACGCGCAGGTTGGCCAGATTGCGGAAGGTGTAGATCATGGCGTTGATTCCCAGCGCGGCCAGGAGAAAGGTGAGTACGAAGCCGAGACTCAGGCTGTAATTGATCGATCCGGTCAGCATGAGGAGCAACACGGCGGCGAACGTCAGGCCGTGACCCGTGGGCAGGATGAACACCCGCCGCCGCCCCAGGGCGATGATGCCTGTTTCCAGCGCACGCGGCCGGAAAAACCACTGGTGGATCCGGTTCCTGAGCGACGCGTACATCGACGTTCAACGACCGGTGATCAGTGACCAGTGACCGGTAAAGCCGGCCGGGGCGCCGCCCGCGATTGGCTGGTCACAGGTCACGGGTCACCGGTCAGGGATTCACGGAATCGGGACCTGCTCGATCAACAGGTCTGCGACGTCAGCGCCGTTGACGCGGCTTAGTTTCTCCGCAGGAACGAGGCGGTGGCTGACCACGGCGTGCAGTACCGTCTGCACGTCTTCTGGAACGACGTGGGCGCGGCGGGACATCAGCGCCCACGCGCGCGCGGCATGGAGCACGGCGAGCGCGGCGCGAGGCGACAGGCCGTTTACGTAATCGGCAGCGCGCCGGGTGTGGCCCACCAGCGCCTGCACGTAGTCGAGCAGCGCGCTCGACGTGTGGACCTGCTGCACGCGGTGCTGCAGGTCGACGAGCTCCTGCGTTGCCATGCACGGCTTCAGTTGCGCCAGCAAGTCGCGCCGGTCTTCGCCCTGCAACAGCGCGCGCTCGGCCTCCGCATCGGGATAGCCGAGCTCGATGCGCATCAGAAAACGGTCGAGCTGCGACTCCGGCAGCGGAAACGTGCCGATCTGGTAGGAAGGGTTCTGCGTCGCAATCACGAAAAAAGGATGCGGCAGGCGGCGGGTTTCGCCTTCGGCGGTCACCTGGTGCTCTTCCATCGCTTCCAGCAGCGCGCTTTGCGCCTTCGGCGTCGCGCGGTTGACCTCGTCCGCAAGCACCACCTGGGTGAAGATGGGGCCGGCGTGAAACTGAAATCCTCCGGTTTCCCGGTCGTAGATGGAGACACCGATAATGTCGGCCGGCAGCAGGTCGCTGGTGAACTGGATGCGCTTGAAGCCCAGGCCGAGGGAGGTGGCCAGGGCATGCGCGAGCATGGTCTTGCCGACGCCGGGAAGATCCTCGATCAGCAGGTGCCCGCGCGCCAGCAGACAGGCGATCGCAAGCCGGATCTGGCGTTCCTTGCCGAGGATGATGCTGCCGACCTGGGCGACGACCTCTTCTACGCGTTCGGTCATGCCGCTGCCGCTGTGGTCATTCCCGGGGACTCCAATAGTCGGTATCAAAATGACAGGATACTTGCTTCATGCTCCCCTGCATCGCTGCCAGCGCAATTATAGTCGGCTATCGGGTAAGATATGAGCCCAGCCGATACGAGAAGGAGAAGCGCTGGCGTTGCGTAGCGCGCGGATTCGTGTCAGTGCCTTTGCGCATCCTGATCGTCGAAGATAGTCCGGAGGACGTGGAGTTGCTCGTACACGAACTTGTGCGTGGCGGATTCGCGCTCTCGTACGAGCGGGTGGACACGGCATCGGCGATGAAAAGCGCACTTGCCGCCCAGCCGTGGGACTTGGTGATCGCCGACTATTCGTTGCCTTTATTCAGCGGATCGGCCGCCCTGGAAATACTCCGGCAAAGCGGGCTCGACATCCCGTTCATCATCGTCTCGGGTTCCATCGGCGAGCAGACCGCAGTGAGCGCCATGAAAGCCGGGGCTCACGACTACATCATGAAGTCGGCGCTCGGCCGGCTCACCCCTGCGGTGCAGCGCGAGTTGCAGGAAGCGACGCTGAGGCGCGATAAACGGCAGTCCGACAACGCGCTGCGGGAGGCCAACCGCCGCCTGCACGCGCTTTCCAGCCGCATGCTGGAGATTCAGGAGCAGGAGCGGCGACAGCTGGCGCGGGAGTTGCACGACGAGATCGGCCAGGTATTGACGGCCGTCAAGATCGATCTGCAAACGCAGCTCATGCGCGTGGGTTCAGGTCCGCTCGGCGAGGGCATCGTGGGCAGCATCGGACTGGTTGATGGGGCGCTCGACCGTGTGCGCAGTCTGTCGCTCGACCTGCGTCCGGCGCTGCTCGACGATCTTGGCCTGCAGCCGGCGTTGCGCTGGTTTCTCGACCGGCAATCGCGCACGTCCGGGCTCGAAGTGCAGTTCCATGCCGATCTGCCGCAAGAGCGCCTCGACCCGGACGTCGAGACCGCGTGTTTCAGGATCGCGCAGGAGGCGCTGACCAATGTGCTGCGGCACGCGAATGCCAAACACGTGCGCGTGGAGCTGCGAATGCGCGGAGCCGAGCTGGAGCTGACCATCGAGGATGACGGCAAGGGATACAACGTGCCGGCGGCGCAGGCCCGTGCGGCGAGCGGGGCCAGCCTGGGCTTGCTCGGAATGGAGGAGCGTGCGGAACTCGCCGGCGGCCGGATCGAGATGCACTCGGCCCTGGGCGCCGGGACGCGGGTGAAGGCGTATTTTCCGCTCATTCTCACAGCGGATCGGGACGCGCTGCAAGGCGGCCGGGTGGACGCGTGAAAACGCTGCGCGTTATCCTGGCCGACGACCATACCCTGGTGCGGGCCGGGCTGCGCTCGCTGGTAGAGCAGTTGAACGACGTGACCGTGGTGGCCGAAGCGAAGGATGGGCACGAGGTGCTGGCCCTCGTGTCGACCCATCATCCGGACGTCGTCCTGATGGACATCACCATGCCGGGGATGAACGGCTTCGAAGCGGCGCTGCGGCTGAAAAAGGAGCAGCCTCAGATAAAGATCATCATACTTTCCATGCACGCGAGCGAAGAGTACGTATTGCAGGCGCTGCGCGCCGGGGCATCAGGCTACCTCGTCAAGGACTCGGCTCCGCTCGAACTGGGTCTCGCGCTGCAGGCCGTTGCCCGTGGAGAGACCTATCTCAGCCCGCCGATATCGCGGCAGGTGGTCGATAGCTACATGCAGCGTGTGGGCCAGAGCGATCAGCCCCTGATGATGCTGACCGGACGGCAACGCGAGATCCTGCAACTCATCGCCGAGGGCGGCAGCACGAAGGAGATTGCGCGCAAGCTCAACCTCAGCGTAAAGACCGTGGAAACGCATCGCGCGCAGCTCATGGAACGGCTCGACATCCATGACGTGGCCGGGTTGGTCCGTTTTGCCGTCCGGCACGGACTGATCGGCACCGAAAAGTAGTTTCCCTGGCCGTAGAGAAATCCGCAGCATGACGGAACGCAAGCACAGCCGTATCGCGCCGACGGGGAGAACGGGTTCCGAGGGCGGTGCGCACGTTCCGTTGCGACAGGCCGACGGCGCCCTGACGGGCCTGATCGGGCGGGATGTGGTGCGCATCCTCCTGCTGGAGGACCGCGACACGGACGCGGAACTCGTCGAGCGGGCCTTGCGCAAGGCGGGCTTTGCCTACACGTTCGAGCGGGCGAAAGACGAAATCGACTTTCTCGCCCGGCTCGATCCACCGCCACACGTGATCATCTCCGACTATTACGTCCCGGGCTGCGATGCGCTGCACGCGCTGCGGGTCGTTCGCAGCCGCGGGCTCGATATTCCCTTCATCCTGGTGTCCGGCGTCATCGGCGAGGCGCGCGCGCTCGAGGCCATGCGCCTGGGCGCCACCGATTTCCTGTTGAAGGACCGTCTGGGCCGCCTTGGATCCGCGATCCGCACGGCCCTGGAACTCGCCATGCTGCGGCGCAACGCGGGTGGCAACCGGCGGAAACTGGAGCGCAGCGAAAGCGAATTCCGCGAGGCGTTCGACAATGCAGCCATCGGCATGGCGTTGACCACGCTCGACGGACGCTGGCTCAAGGTCAACCGCGCGTTTTCCGTGATCACCGGCTATTCTATGGACGAGTTGCAGCAGCGGGATTGCCACAGCGTCACGCATCCCGATGAAGTGCTGGAGGACGCCGAGGTGCTCGGCGGGCTGCTCGCCGGCAGGCTCAACATCTCGCAGCGCGAGCAGCGCTACGTCCACCAGCACGGGCATGCAGTCTGGGTACAGGTCACCTCGTCGCTGATCCGGGACGGCGCCGGAAAACCGCTCTACCGCGTGCTGCAGGTGATCGACATTGCCGAGCGCCGCAAGACTGAATCCCGGCTCGCCCTGGCCAACCGCGCGCGCAAGGTGATGGCCGAGGGCAGCCGCGCGCTGGTGCGGGCCGCCGACGAGCGGCAGCTCCTGCAGGAGATGTGCCGCGTGGTAGTCGAAGCCGGCGGCTACGTGCAGGCGTACATCGGCCTGGGCCAGGACGACGCGGAAAAGTCCGTCCAGCCTGTGGCCTCGGCGGGATTCGAGGCGGGCTACCTCGAACAGGCGCAGCGCAGCTGGACGGGCGCCGAGCGCAGATCCAGCGTGATGGGCGAGGTGATCGCGAGCGGGGTGCGGTTCATCTCGCGCGACATCTTCACGGATCCCAAGCTGCAGCGCTGGGCGGAGCGCGCCCGCAGCCGCGGCTATCAATCGCTCATCTGCCTGCCGTTCACGATCGATGAGCGCTGCATCGGCGGCATCAGCATTTACGCGCGCGAGCCGGATGCGTTCGACAACGATGAAATCGAGATGCTCGAGGCGCTGGCCCGGGACATTTCCTACGGAGTCGCCTCGTTGCGGGCACGCGCTGCCCTGCGCGAGAGCGAAGAGCATTTTCGCGCGACCTTCGAGCAGGCCGCGGTCGGCGTGGCGCACACGACGACCGGGGGCAGGTTCCTGCAGGCCAACAGCAAGCTGTGCGAGATACTGGGTTACACGCGCGCCGAACTGGTCGCGCTGACGACGCGCGACCTCACCTACCCCGACGACCGCGACCGGCAGGACGAGCTGCGCCTGGATCTCATCGAGGGAAGGCGTTCCTCGTTTGCGGCGGAGAAGCGTTACGTGCGCAAGGACGGCTCGGTGATATGGGTCAACCGCACGGTAACGCGGGCCAGCCCCGCCGCCGGCGAGCCCTACCTCATACAGGTCATACAGGACACCTCGGAGCGCAGGCAGGCAGAGCAGGCGGCGCGCGAGCGCGAGGAACGCTACCGCGACCAGTTCGATGCGAGTCCGCTGCCGATGTGGGTGTGGGACGACGAAGCGCTCAGTTTCCTTTCGGTGAACCAGGCCGCGATCGATCATTACGGCTACACCCAGGATGAGTTCCTGCGGATGAGCGTGCGCGACATCTGGGCACCGGGCGAGGAGGCGCGCTACGACGAGAACCTCCGCGACCGCGCAACCGAGCAGACCCTGCATTTGCGGCTCAAGCATCGCACGAAGGACGGGCGCACGATCGATGCCGAGGTGACCGCCAGACGATTCGTGAGCGGGGGCCGCGCCGTCTGGCTGACATTGGTCAACGACATCAGCGTGCGGTTGCGCGCCGAGCAGGCGCTGCACCAAAGCGAGGAGCAGTTCCGCCAGCTGGCGAACAACATTCCGCAGGTGTTCTGGATCACCGACGTCAGGCAGAAGGAGACGCTCTACCTCAGTCCCGCTGCGGAGGTGCTGATCGGCCAGCCGCTGCAGAAAATTCGCGACCATCCCCGGATCCTGGTCACGTCGGTCCACCACGAGGACCGCTCCCGGGTCTACGCCGCGCGCAAGACGGCGACTGCAGGCGGCTACGACGAAACGTATCGCATCGTCAGGCCGGATGGAACGATAAGGTGGGTGCACGACCGCGCGTTTCCGGTGCGCGACGGTTCGGGCCAGGTCTACCGCATCGCGGGCATTGCCGAAGACATCACCGAGCGCAAGCTCGCCGAAGAACGGCTGATGCACCTGGCGCACTACGACGTGCTCACGAGCCTGCCGAACCGCGTCCTGTACTACGACCGCCTGAGACAGGCGCTGGCGCAGGCGAAACGCAATCAGTGGACGGTAGGGGTGATGCTGATCGACGTCGATCGCTTCAAGAACGTCAACGACACGCTGGGCCACGCGGTCGGCGACCAGCTGCTGCAGCAGGTGTCGGAGCGCCTGACGAGTTCCGTGCGGGCCGGGGACACCGTGGGGCGGCTGGGCGGCGACGAGTTCGCGGTCGTATTGTCCAACCTGACGACCGCCCAGGACGCCAACCTCGTTGCGCAGAAAATCATGGCGGGCTTCAAGGATCCGTTCCGCCTGGAGGGAGGCTCCGAGATCTACGTCACGGCCAGCATCGGCATCACGCTGTACCCCGACGACAGCACCGACCAGGACACGCTCATCAAGAACGCCGATGCTGCGATGTACGGCGCGAAGGCGATCGGCCGCAACGCCTACCGCTTCTACACGCCGGAGATGAACGCGCGGGCGCTCGAACTGTTGAGCATGGAGAGCCGCCTGCGCGGCGCACTCGATCGCGGCGAATACCTGGTTTACTACCAGCCGAAGGTGAGCCTGACCGGTGGCGAGGTCGTCGGAGTCGAATCGCTGATACGGTGGCGCCATCCCGAGCGCGGCCTGGTGTCTCCCGGAGACTTCATGCCGGTGCTGGAGGAGACGGGTCTCATCGTGGCGGTGGGCGAGTGGGTGGTGAGGGCCGTATGCGCCCAGATCACGCAATGGCGGCGCGCGGGCATCGATCCGGGGTCGGTGGCGATCAACCTCTCCGCGCGCCAGTTCGTCGACAAGGACCTGGGGACGACGATCGAGCGGATACTCGAGGAAAACGGCGTCGATCCGAAGTTGATAGAGTTCGAGATCACCGAGAGCTCGCTGATGACCAATACCGAGGAATCGATCCGGACGATGGAGTTCCTGGCGGAGCTCGGCATCGGGCTCTCCATCGACGACTTCGGCACCGGGTATTCGAGCCTCGGCTATCTCAAGCGCTTTCCGCTCGATGCGTTGAAGATCGACCGCTCTTTCGTGCGCGACATCACGACCAGCGCCGACGACGCGACGATCACGAGGGCGGTCATATCGATGGCGCACAGCCTTGGACTCAAGGTCATTGCGGAAGGCGTGGAAACCGAAGCGCAGCTCAATTTCCTCGCCGAGCACGGCTGCGACGAATGCCAGGGATACTACTTTTCGCCGCCGCTCCCGGCCGGGGAATGCGGCGTCTGGCTCAAGGAAAACCGCACTCGCGCGCGGCCGGCGCAGCCCCCACAGTCCCCGCAGTCCCCGTCACCTGAGGCGCCTGCCGTGCTGCTGGTGGACGACGACTCCGGGCGTTGACGCCGTTCAAGTCCGGACAGCCTGCCAGGCGGGCACGGCGAATGTGGGCATCAACTCAGCAGGATGGCGGCGGCCACCTTGCGGCTCTCGGAGGCGAGGATGTTGTAGGTCCGGCACGCCGCCTTGCTGTCCATGATTTCCACGCCGGCTCCGGTGGCCGCCAGGGCGCGTGCCAGCTCGGGTCGCGGAAACCGTTGCGTCGCCCCCGTCCCGAATATCAGGATCTCCGCCTTCAGCGAAGCGAGGAGGTCGAAGTCGGCCGCGGTGAGGTCCTCGAATGAGCCGACCGGCCATATGTTGACCGATAGCGGGCTCACTATCAGGCTGCGTTCGTAGCGCACACCGTTGACCGCAAGATAGCCCGGGCCGTAACCGGTAAAGTGCTGCTGGCCCTGATTTTCCGCGCGATGGAGCTTCATGCCCGCATTTTATGGTAAGCCGCTGATTTGCTGTGAAATGTTGGGTTGGTTAGAATTACAGGCTTTTGCGCCGCAAGCCCATGGAAGAATTTTCCCGGATCAAGCGCCTGCCGCCGTACGTCTTTAACGTCACCGGCGAACTCAAGCTGGCAGCGCGCCGGCGCGGCGAGGACGTGATCGACTTCAGCATGGGCAATCCCGATCAGCCCACGCCGCGGCACATCGTCGACAAGCTGATCGAATCGGTCCAGCGCATTGACACGCATGGTTACTCCGTGTCCAAGGGAATTCCGCGGCTGCGCAAGGCCATCTGCAACTGGTACCAGGCACGCTACGGTATCGAGTTCGATCCCGACTCGGAAGCGATCGTCACGATAGGCTCCAAGGAGGGCATCGCACATCTCGCGCTCGCAACCCTCGACACCGGCGACATCGTGCTGGTGCCCAATCCGAGCTATCCGATCCATATCTACGGACCGGTCATATCGGGCGCGGACATCCGCCACGTGCCGATGGCGCCCGGCACGGATTTCTTCGGAGCGCTGCAGGACTCTATCCGGAATTCGTATCCCAAGCCCAAGATGCTGATCGTGAATTTTCCCAGCAACCCGACGACGCAGTGCGTAGAACTGGCGTTCTTCGAGCGGCTCGTGGCGATCGCGCGCGAGCACCACATATACATCGTGCACGACCTCGCCTACGCCGACATCGTGTTCGACGGCTATCGCGCCCCTTCCATCATGGAAGTGCCGGGAGCGCGCGAGGTCGCCGTCGAGTTTTTCACCATGTCCAAGAGCTACAACATGGCAGGATGGCGGGTCGGCTTCATGGTCGGTAACCGCGAGCTGGTGACCGCGCTGGCGCGCATGAAGAGCTATCACGACTACGGTACCTTCACCCCGATCCAGGTCGCCTCCATCGTTGCCCTGGAAGGGCCGCAGGACTGCGTCGAGACGGTGCGGCGGGTATACCAGGGGCGCCGCGATGTGCTGTGCCAGGGCTTGAAGTCGATCAAGTGGGACGTGGAGGTGCCGAAGGCGACCATGTACGTATGGGCGCCGATCCCCGAGCCGTACCGTGCGCTGGGCTCGCTCGAATTCGCCAAGAAGCTGCTGGCGGAAGCGCACATCGCCGTCGCTCCCGGCGTCGGTTTCGGGCACTATGGCGACGGCCACGTGCGCTTTGCGATGATCGAAAACGAGGCCCGCACCCGGCAGGCGATCCGCGGCATCAGGGACATGTTTCGAAAGGACGGGCTGCTCTAACAGCAGAAGGATGAAGGATGAACGTGGAAGGATGACCTGGGAGGAAAGGATGAAGGATGAGCGTGGAAGGATGAACTGCTTGTTTGACTCCCGCAGTGCGAGGATCATCCTTCATCCCTCATCCTTCATCCTTTGAATATTATGAAGACAATAAACGTAGGGCTCCTGGGAATCGGCACAGTGGGCGGTGGTACTTATGCCGTGCTCGCGCGCAACGCGGAGGAGATCGGCCGGCGCGCCGGCTGCGCGATTACCATGAAGATGGTTGCCGACCAGGACGTGGATAAGGCGCGGCGTATCGTCGGCGAGCGCGCCGTCGTTACCGCGAACGGCCGCGAGTTGGTCGACCATCCCGACATCGACATCGTTGTCGAGCTGATCGGCGGCACCGGCATCGCCAAGGAGCTGATCCTGAGAGCGATCGCGAACGGCAAGCATATCGTCACCGCGAACAAGGCGTTGCTCGCGCAGCACGGCAACGAGATCTTCGCGGCGGCACAGAAGAAGGACGTGATGGTGGCGTTCGAAGGCGCGGTCGGCGGCGGCATTCCGATCATAAAATCCCTGCGCGAAGGGCTCAGCGCCAACCGCATCGAGTGGGTCGCCGGCATTATCAACGGCACGAGCAATTTCATCCTGTCGGAGATGCGCGGGAAGGCAGCGGCCTTCGCGGACGTGCTCAAGGAAGCGCAGCGCCTCGGCTATGCCGAAGCGGACCCGACCTTCGACATCGAGGGCGTGGACGCGGCGCACAAGCTCACCATAATGGCCGCCATCGCCTTCGGTATCCCGATGCAGTTCTCCGCGGTGCATACCGAGGGGATCTCGAAGCTCACCCAGGAGGATATCCGCTACGCCGAAGAACTCGGCTACCGCATCAAGCTGCTCGGCATCGCGAAGCGCAGGGAGCGCGGCATCGAGTTGCGGGTGCACCCGACGCTGATACCGGAGCGGCGGTTGATCGCCAACGTGGAGGGCGTGATGAACGCGATCCTGGTCAAGGGCGACGCCGTGGGGCAGACCATGTACTACGGGGCGGGGGCGGGCGCTGAACCGACGGGTTCGGCCGTCGTCGCGGACCTGGTGGACGTCGCGCGGATGCTGACCGCCGATCCCGGGCACCGGGTGCCCCATCTCGCGTTTCAGCCCGACCGGCTGTCGAAAATCCCCATACTGCCGATGGGCGAGGTCGAAACCGCCTATTACCTGCGGATGCGCGTTCAGGACAAGCCGGGCGTGCTCGCCGACATCACGCGCATCCTCGC
Source organism: uncultured Streptomycetaceae bacterium (assembly GCA_964593735.1). Classification (GTDB taxonomy): domain Bacteria; phylum Pseudomonadota; class Gammaproteobacteria; order Burkholderiales; family SG8-41; genus SG8-41. The sequence continues at coordinate 13,691 of CAZQJF010000025.1, forward strand.
CGACCGCGGGATATCGATCGACGCCATGGTCCAGAAAGAGCCGCACGAAGGCGAAGACCAGGTCAGCATCATCATGCTCACGCACCTGACGGTCGAGAAGCACGTGGACGCCGCTATCGCGACGATCGAGAAGCTGCCGGTGGTGATCGGCAAGGTGACGCGCATCAGGCTGGAAGAACTGAATTGAGTTTCGAGTT
>CAZQJF010000026.1:0-13876 GCA_964593735.1 uncultured Streptomycetaceae bacterium
GTGAAGGCGATCCGCGCGGCGCTCGACCGCCGAAACTTCACCCATACCCGCATCCTCGCTTATTCCGCCAAGTACGCCTCGGCCTTCTACGGCCCGTTTCGCGATGCAGTGGGGTCGTCGAAGACGCTCGGACGCGGTAACAAGCACACCTACCAGATGGACCCCGGTAACAGCGACGAGGCGCTATGGGAAGTCGGACTGGACCTCGATGAAGGCGCCGACATGGTAATGGTGAAGCCGGGGCTGCCGTACCTGGACATCGTGCGGCGCGTGAAAGACGAGTTCATGGCGCCGACATTCGTCTACCACGTGAGCGGTGAGTACGCGATGCTCAAGGCCGCAGTGGACCGAGGCTGGCTCGACGAGCGCGCTTGCGTGATGGAAGTGCTGACCGCGTTCAAGCGCGCCGGTGCCGACGGAATACTCACCTACTATGCCTTCGCGGCCGCAGGCTGGCTTAAGGAACGGGGGTAAGGGAACGGGGGTAACGGGCCCCTTCCGAGAACCTATCTCAACAGTAGGCGCGTGATGCGTTGTGGCCAGGACGGACCGTATGCAAGGCGCACGGCGCAGGCCATATGTCGATATGGTCAAGCCGGGCAACGCAGCAGACGACCGTCCTGGCCGCAACCCGAAGGGACGGGCCGATCTGGGCGCATTTCTTCGTCGGGAGCCCTCGCAATATCGACATATTGCTTCGGACTCTCCTCCTTGAACTGCATCCCACATCGGCCCGTCGCACACGTGCCTACTATTGAGATAGGTTCTGATCCGAGGGGCCTTCCCGTTCCCCCCGTGCCCCCCCAGTCGCACGATGAAACGCCTTCGCGAGAAACAATAGGAATTCGGGCGCTCAGGTTTCGCTCAGGAGCTGCGCGGCCGGCACGCCTGACTTCGGCGGCTTCGGAGAAGCACGGGGCGGGAAGGCGTGCGCGGTCGAACAGGTAGGGTCGCGTTCTTGTGGTATGCCGCGTCCCGCGATCAAGTCTGTTCGAGTAACTGCTGGACCGCCGCCAGCTTCGCCCGCTCGATCGCTTTGCCTTCGGGGCTGGTCTTGACCGCTACTCGCAGTTCGCGCGGCGACAATACGGTGATCTGGATGGCTATGCCTTCGTCGTTCACCGTGTAAACGGGCGCGGTAAGCGGTTCCTCGCCCGAATAGATCCGTGCTTGCGCCGCCTTGTAGGGGATGTCGCGGTCGATGAAGTAAAGCTCGACCGCTTTTTCGTTATCGGTAAAAAGGTGCAGATCGATGTCCGCATACTTGCCGGCATTGCCGTTCAGCACCGAACCGGTAAGGTACGGATTGAATTCCGCAAGCTCACGCATTGCCTTCACCGCTGTGGCGCGCAGCGTGCGCAGCCGGCTGCGATGCTCCACCTCGTGATAAATCTCGTGGTAAAGCTTCAGCGCGGCGGCGATTTCGTCGTTCGTGGGCAACTGCCCCGAATCGGGCACGCCGGCCTGACGCGCGGCCTTACGCTTTGCACGTGCGTAGTCCTCGATGCCATCCTCGGCCATCAGCCGCGCGGCCAGATGCGCAATGCGGCTGCGCGTGTCGTTGCGACCGGAATCCCTAGGCATAGCCGGTCGGGCGCACGATGGTAAGCGTTCGGTGCGGACGTTGAAGCATCGCTACGCAACAGCGCCGAGCCGACCGGCTGAACATGGGTGATTTGTCGGCCAGGAACTTCATTCCGATGCATTCTCAGCGGCTTGTCGGGCGTTCGCCCGAGAAGCCGCTAGAAGAGCTGGTTACGAACTTCCTCCGGTGGCCGCTCGCCGACCTGCCCGGCTGCGACCGTTTCCTGTTCGGCGGGCACGAATTCCATGTAGAAGAAATCCGCTATTCCCCCGGCCTCCGCCATGCGCAAGCCGGTTTCCGGGTTGATGCGCACCGCGACCACTCCGCTCGGCGGAGTAAGTGGTTGCTCCGGCACTCCCTTCAGCACGTTGCCCATGTAGCCCATCCACATGGGAAGCGCTGCCGAGCCGCCAGTCTCGTTGCGGCCCAGCGTCTGCGGCGTGTCGAACCCGATCCACGCCACCGCAACCAGGTTGGCATTGAAACCGCAGAACCAGGCGTCGATGAAGTCGTTGGTCGTTCCGGTTTTCCCGGCAAGATCGTGGCGTCCCAGTTTCATGGCGCGCCCCGCCGTGCCCATCCGCACGACGTCGCGCATGAGGCTGGTCATGATGAAGGCGTTGCGCGGATCGATCACCCGCTGGGCGCCGGATTCCGCCGTAACCGGTTTAGACTGCAGCAGCACGTTGCCACGGCCATCCTCGACGCGGTCTATGAAATACGGGCCGATGCGGTAGCCGCCATTGGCGAATACGCCGTAGGCGGTCAACATCTGCAGCGGCGTGACGTTGCCCGCGCCCAGCGCCATCGTGAGGTACGGCGGGTGCAGCTTGGGATCGAAGCCAAAGCGCGTGATGTAGTCCTGGGCGTACTGCGGCGAGATCGCCTGGATCAGCCGCACGGATACCAGATTCTTCGACTTGGCGAGCGCCGTGCGCAAGCGCATCGGGCCGTCGTACTTGCCGTCGTAGTTTCTCGGCTCCCAGGGCTCGGAGCCGGTCTGGGCCGCGGTGAACGTAAGCGGCGCGTCGTTCACGATGGTGGCCGGAGTGAATCCCTTCTCCAGCGCGGCGGAGTAGATGAATGGCTTGAAGCTCGACCCCGGCTGGCGCAGTGCCTGCGTAACGTGATTGTATTGTGCCCGGTTGAAATCGAAGCCGCCGACCAGGGCGCGCACCGCTCCGTCACGCGGGTCCATGGAGACGAGGGAGGCCTCCACCGTCGGCAATTGGGAAATCTGCCAGCGGTCCTTGTCGTCCTTCTGCAACCGTATGATCGCGCCGCGCCGGATGCGCTGGTTCGGGGTCGCCTTATCGGTGAGCGCACGCGCCACCAGTTTCAGGCCTTCTTCACCGACTTCCACCCAACCGCCGCCTTTACGATAGGCCTTTACGAGCTTCGGGGCCGCGTCGACCACGACCGCAGCAATGAGACCATCGCTGTCGGCAGAGTCCTGCAACGCGTCTTCCAGCGCTTCATCGGTCAGCCTGGCGGGAAGCTCGGCGTAGCCCTCGGGACCGCGATAGCCGTGACGCCGGTCGTAGTCGTGCACGCCGCGGCGCACCGACTGATAGGCGGCTTCCTGGTGCGAGGCTAACAGCGTGGTGTACACGCGCAGGCCCTTGGTGTAGATATCGTCCTGGTAGCGCTCGTAGAGCGCCTGCCTTACCATCTCGGCGAAATGCTCCGCGCGCACGGCGAATTCGCTGATTTCCCGCTTCACCTGCACCGGCTGCTTTTCGGCCGCGGCGTGCTGTTCCTCGGTGACGAGTTGCAGCTCGCGCATGCGCCGCAACACGTATTGCTGCCGCAATTTCGCGCGCTGCGGATTGGCAACCGGGTTGAAGCGTGACGGCGCTTTGGGAAGACCGGCGAGCATCGCGGTCTCCGCCAGCGTCAAATCGGGAAGCCGCTTGCCGAAATAGATCTGCGCCGCGGCGGCGAATCCGTAGGCGCGCTGGCCAAGATAAATCTGGTTGATATACAGCTCGAGGATCTGGTCCTTCGGCAGGCTCGCTTCTATCTTGAACGCCAGAAGCATTTCGTTGAACTTGCGGGTTAAGGTTTTCTCCTTTGATAAGAAGAAGTTACGTGCAACCTGCATGGTGATGGTGCTGGCCCCCTGCCGCACTCCGCCGGAGGCGAAATTCGACATGGCCGCGCGCGCAACACCCATATAGTCGACGCCGCTGTGGTGATAAAAACGCTCGTCCTCCGCGGCGAGGATGGCGTCGATCAATGGCTTTGGAACATCCTTGATGCTCACCAGCGCGCGGCGCTCCTCGCCGAACTCCCCGATCAGCTTTCCATCGGCGCTATAGACGCGCATCGGGATCTTCGGTTGGTAATCGGTAAGCGATTCGAGCGAAGGGAGGGTCGGGTAGACGATCGCGGAGGCGAACGCCAGCAGCATGACGCCGCCGGCCAGGGCTGAACCCAGCAGCAACGCAGCTAAGGTCAACCAGCGACGTAAGGCCAACCAGCTAAATGACATCGGAATGCCGGCGTCGGCGGAAGTGTTGTATTAAAGCAACAGCCTATGCGCGCTTGCGAGGCCTACATCACAACACGCAGTGTAATGGCGCCCCTGCACAGTAGCGGTACGTTAGGGTACGCGCATTATAGGCGGGTTCCTACAAATCGGAGCGACGTGAAAAGACTTTACACCAAAAATAGTTGTTGATAGTATTTAATGTAATCTGGAGGATTGTTCCCCATCAATTTATGGCTAAAGGGAAATTCAGCTTCAACCTCGATGCCCTGGAGCGGTTACTCAAGGGCCGGACGACGCCGCCGGTGGTCGGTACGGACATCAGTTCTTCCGCCATCAAGATGGTGGAAATCATGGATGCCGGCAAGGGCATATATCGCGTCGAGCGCTACGCCATCGAGCCGCTGCCCAAGGACTCCGTGGTGGAAGGCAATATCAACAACATCGATGCGGTGAGCGACGCTCTCAAGCGTTGTCACAAGCGCCTCGGCAGCAATCTCAAGAGCCTGGCGCTCGCGCTGCCCAATGCGGCGGTCATCAGCAAGAAGATCCTGGTGCCGGCGGGACAGCGCGACGAAGACCTCGAGCTCGCGGTGGCGACCGAGGCGAACCAGTACATACCGTTTGCCCTCGACGAAGTTAACCTCGACTTCCAGGTGCTCGGGCCCGCGCCCAACAGCCCCGACGACGTGGAAGTGCTGATCGCCGCCTCGCGCAAGGAGAAGATCGAGGACCGGGTCGCGGCGGCGGAACAGGCCGGATTGAAGGCCGCGGTGATGGACGTCGACGTGTTTGCCGCCCAGACCGCGTTCGAGCTGATCTCGAGCCAGTTCCCCGAGAAGGGCAAGGACCAGAACATCGCCATCGTCGATGTGGGCGCGACCGTCATGGCGGTCAACGTGCTGCGCAACGACCAGTCGATCTATATGCGCGAGCAGCCGTTCGGAGGCAATCAGCTCACCCAGGAAATCCAGAATCGCTTCGGGCTTTCCCCCGAGGAGGCGGAGGCGGCCAAGCGCGCCGGCGGGCTGCCGGAAAATTACGAATCAGAGGTGCTGCACCCGTTCATGGACATGATGGGGCTCGAAGTCGCGCGCGCCCTGCAGTTCTTCTTCACCTCGACCCAATTCAACCAGGTCAATCACCTGGTGCTTTCCGGGGGTTGCGCGGCGCTCCAGAACATCGAGGAGGTCGTCGGCAAGCGCACCCAGGTCAATACGATCGTCGCCAATCCATTCGCCAACATGCAGGTGTCCTCGAAGATACGGCCCAAGAACCTCACCCAGGACGCGCCGTCCCTGATGGTGGCATGCGGGCTGGCGATGCGGAGGTTCGATCCATGATACGCATCAATCTGCTGCCCCATCGCGAGCTCCGTCGCAAACAGCAGCAACAGCAGTTTTTCATCGCGCTGGGCGTCACCGCCGCCGTCGGCGTCGCGGTCTGGTTCACGGTCCAATACTATCTCAACGACCAGCTTAAGGAACAGCAGAAGCGAAACATGTACCTGACCGAGGAAATCGCCAAGCTCGACAAGCAGATTGCCGAGATCCAGAAAGTCAAGGAGCAGACGGCTGCGCTGCTCGCGCGCGCCAAAGTGGTGGAAACGCTGCAGGCGACCCGCGCCGAGACCGTCCACTTGCTCGATCAGCTCGTGCGGCAGTTGCCCGACGGGGTGTATCTCAAGGGCGTGAAGCAGATCGGACAGAAGGTGACCATCACCGGCTTCACGCAGTCGCAGGCGCGGGTCTCCACGCTGATGCGAAATCTCGAGTCATCCCCCCATCTCGAGAACCCCGGCCTGATCGAGATCAAGGCGGTCCAGCAGGGCAACCTGCGCATAAACGAGTTCACGATGAACATCAACGTCACCCGCGCGCGCGCCGAGGAAGAAACACGGAAACCGGCGGCGAAGCCGGCGCCCAAGGGATAGCGCCATGGCAATGACATCCGATGATCTGAAACGCTATCTCGACCCGAAGAGAATCGGCTCCGCGCCGATCATTATCAAACTGAGCGTGCTGCTGGTCGCGCTCGCCCTGATCATATTCGCGAGCTACTGGTTCGACTGGCAGCACCAGATCGAGCAGATCAATGCCGAGCAGCAGAAGGAAGCGCAATTGCGCGTGACCTTCCTCGACAAGAAGAAGCAGGCGGTCGACCTGCCCGCTTACCGCAAGCAGCTCGAGGACATCGAGAAGCAGTTCGGGGCGCTGCTGAAGCAGCTGCCAGGCAAGTCCGAGATGGACGCGCTGTTGACCGATATCAACCAGGCCGGTCTCGGCCGCGGGCTGCAGTTCGAATTGTTCAAGCCGGCGACGGGCGAGACGCAGCGCGACTTTTATGCCGAGCTGCCGATTAATATCAAGGTTAGCGGCAATTATCACGACCTGGGCGCGTTCGCGAGCGACATCGGCAAGCTCTCGCGTATCGTGACGTTGAACGATATCGGGCTCAGCGCCGTCAAGGACGGACTGGTCATGGATGCGACGGCCAAGACGTTTCGCTATCTCGACGAAGATGAGATCTCCAATCAGCGCAAGGCCGCGGCCGCCGCCAAGAGCAAGGGTGGGAAGAAATGATGCGAAAGAGCCTGGCCATCGCTCTATCGTGTCTCGCGCTTGGCGCGTGCACGGGGGAGGAGCATTCGGACTTGAAGCGGTTCGTGAAGGATTCCGACAACTTGCCGCGCGGCCGAATTCCGCCGCTGCCCGAAGTGAAGCCGTACGAGGCGTTCACCTATAACGCGTACGACATTACCGACCCGTTCAAGCCGCGCCAGATTCAGCCGCCGAAGGGGCCCGGAGCCCCCGGCGGACCCAAGCCGCCCGATCCCAACCGCCGCAAGGAGCCGCTCGAGTCCTATCCGCTGGAAAACCTCCGGATGGTCGGCACGCTGCAGCAGAAGAAGGAAATCTACGCGGTGGTCAGGACGCCGGACAACCGGCTGTTCCGGGTCCGGCCCGGCAACTATGTAGGACAGAATTTCGGCCGCATTACCGACATTTCGGAATCGGCGATCAAGATCAAGGAACTGGTTCAGGATGGCGGCGGTGAGTGGAAGGAAGAAGACCGCGCACTGCAGTTGCAGGAAGGATAACCGGAGGCAAGCAATATGAAACACCCGACAAGATTTATTTCAGCACTATTGTGCCTGTCGCTTGGTCTGCTGCTCTGCGCGGCGAGCCTCGCCGTTCGAGCGCAGACGAATGCGATAGAGTCGATCAACGCCACGTCGCAGCCCGGCGGCAAGGTTGTCGTCAGGGTGACGCTCAAGGAGACGCCGGCCAATCCCCCTGCCGGCTTCACGATCAACAATCCGCCCCGCATCGCGTTCGACTTCCCGAATACTGGCAGCGCCCTGGCACGCGGCAGCCAGGACGTGGGCGAAGGCGATCTGCGCAGCATCAACGTGGTTCAGGCGGGCGACCGGACGCGGCTCGTGCTGAATCTCGCGCGCTCCTTGAGCTACGACACCCAGATAGACGGCAAGACGCTGCTGATCACGCTCCAGGGCGTGGGAGCTGCGGCCGGCCCGGCCGGTGCTGCCACCACGACCACGCACTTCGCCGAAGTCAGGCCCGGCGATCAGCGCCATGCGCTGCGCGACATCGACTTCCGGCGCGGCGGGACCGGCGAAGGCCGCATCGTTGTGGATCTCTCCGACAGTTCGGTCGGGATCGACCTGAAGCTGCAGGGCCGGCAGATCGTGATCGACTTCATCAACACCGGATTGCCCAAGAACCTGGAGCGCCGCCTGGACGTGGCCGACTTCGGCACTCCGGTGCAGACCGTGGACGCTTTCGCCCAGGGCACCAATGCGCGCGTGGTGATCGAGCCGCGCGGCAATTGGGAACACACCGCTTACCAGACCGACAATCGTTTCATCATCGAAGTGAAGCAGCAGACCGAGGATCCGAACCGGCTGGTGCGCCCGGGCTTTATCGGGGAAAAGCTGTCGCTCGACTTTCAGAACGTCGAGGTCCGCGCGGTATTGCAGGTCATCGCCGATTTCACGGGCCTGAACATCATCACCAGCGATACGGTGACCGGCAACCTGACGCTCCGGCTCAAGGACGTGCCCTGGGACCAGGCGCTGGACATCATCCTGCAGAGCAAGGGTCTCGACATGCGCAAGACGGGTAACGTGGTATGGATCGCGCCACGCGACGAGTTGGCGACCCGCGAGAAGCTCGCGCTCGAGGCGCGGGCGCAGATAGCGGACCTGGAGCCCACGCGCACCGAAAGCTTCCAGCTGAACTATCAGAAGGCCATCGACCTGCAGAAGCTCCTCACCGATCCCGGGCAACGGGTGCTCTCCAAGCGCGGCAGCGCGGTCGTCGACATACGGACCAATACGCTCTTCGTGCAGGACACGCCCTCGCGCCTGGAAGACGTGCGCAGGCTGATCCAGCGGGTGGACATCCCCGTGCGGCAGGTCATGATCGAATCGCGGATCGTGGAAGCGGACGATTCATTCAGCCGCAATATCGGCGCCAGACTGGGGTTTAACGACCAGACAGGCCGGGGTTTCCGTCCGATAGGTTCCAGTCCCGGCGGGGTCCGCTCCGTGGTAGGCGGCGGCCTGAACGCCACGGGGTTCCAGACCGGCCAGATCGCCGACGTGCCGCTCTTCCCCGAGAGCCTCAGCGTGAATTTGCCGGCGCCGGGCATAGCCGGGGCGGCTGCCGGGGTATTTTCGGTCCTGCTGTTCAACGACAGGGGCACGAAGTTCCTGAACCTCGAGCTCTCCGCGCTGCAGGCCGACGGCCGCGGCAAGATCATCTCGAGCCCGCGCATCGTCACCTCGGACCAGGTCGAAGCCTCCATCGAGGACGGGCGGGAAATCCCGTACCAGCAGGCGACTTCGAGCGGTGCGACGAGCGTGTCGTTCAAGAAGGCGACGCTCTCGCTCAAGGTAAAACCGCAGGTCACGCCCGATGACAACGTGATCATGAACCTGAACATACACAAGGATAGCCGCGCGGAAGAAACGCTGGCCGGCCCGTCGATCGCAACCAAGCAAATCGTCACCGAGGTGCTGGTCGAGAATGGGGGCACCGTGGTCATCGGCGGCATCTACACCCAGGAGGAGCGCTCGACGACCAACAAGGTGCCGGTGCTGGGCGATCTGCCCTACGTTGGCTTCCTGTTCAAGCAAAACAGGAAGATCGATAACCGCACCGAGCTGCTGATCTTCATTACCCCGAAGATCATCAAGGATGGCCTGACGTTGCGCCAGTAAGCGCCGCACTCAGGCAAGTAAAGGCGGCCGCAGTCAGGGCCGCCTTTTTTATCGAGGGATTGCCCCAGCAGGGGTGAACCAGCACTTCTTCCGTTATTGTGCGAGGCCGTTTCCCATCAGGAAATTGTCGGACGGGGTCCGACAATTTCCTTGCTAGAATCGGGTCTTATGTCGCAAACGAGGACCGGGCCGGCACGCGGCGAGCGCGCCGGCGACAACATCTTCCTGGTGGGCTTGATGGGAGCCGGCAAGACTTCCATCGGGAAATTGCTGGCGAAGCGCCTCGGCAAGGCGTTTTTCGACTGCGACCGGGAGATAGAGCGCTCGACGGGGGTCCGGATACCGGTGATATTCGAGTTCGAAGGAGAGGCCGGTTTTCGCGCGCGCGAAGCCCGGATGCTGGCGGAAATCGTGCAAGGCGTGAATATAGTGCTAGCCACCGGCGGCGGAGCGGTGCTTTCGCCGGAAAACCGGCGATTGCTCGCGGAAAACGGCGTGGTCATCTATCTGCGGGCCGCAGTCAACGACCTGTGGAAGCGCACGCGGCACGACAAGAGCCGGCCATTGCTCAGGACGCCGGAGCCGGTTGCAAAGCTGGAGCAGCTCTTCGCGGAGCGCGATCCGTTATACCGGGAGATCGCTGATATCATCGTCGATACCGGGAACCAGAGCCTGGGCAATCTCGCCCACAAGCTCGAGCTGCAATTCGAGCAGTTCAGATCCTCTGCCCACAAGCAGGACGACAGTCCGGCGCGCGCCGACTGACGGGACGGCACCGCACGCGGGGTATATGGTGATGCAGACCTTGACGGTAGCGCTCGGGGAGCGCAGCTACCCCATCCACATCGGCGGGGGTCTGCTCGGCCAGCCCGGCTTGATCGTGAGCCACCTGCCGCAGAAGAAGGTCGCGATCATCACCAACTCCACCGTCGGCCCGCTCTACCTGGCGCCCTTGCGCCGGGGATTGGAGGAACACGGCGTCGCCGTAGTAACCCTCATCCTGCCGGACGGCGAGATCCACAAGGACTGGGAAACGCTCAATCGGATCTTCGACGCGCTGCTCGAGAACCGGTGCGAGCGCGGCACTGCGTTGATCGCACTGGGTGGCGGCGTGGTCGGTGACCTGGCGGGATTCGCCGCCGCGGTCTACCAGCGCGGCGTCCCGTTCGTCCAGATCCCCACGACGCTGCTCGCGCAGGTGGATTCCTCGGTGGGCGGCAAGACGGCCATCAATCACCCGCTCGGCAAGAACATGATAGGCGCGTTCTATCAGCCGCGCGTCGTCGTAAGCGACACCGGCACGCTCGCCACGCTGCCGCCGCGCGAACTCGCCGCGGGAATTGCCGAGGTCGTCAAGTACGGGATCATCCGCGATTCGGCATTTTTCGACTGGCTGGAGGCCAACGTCCAGCGCCTCATGGAACGCGACCCGGAAGCGCTCACCTATGCCATCGAGCGCTCGTGCGCCATCAAGGCGGAGATAGTGGCCCTCGACGAGCGGGAAGACGGGATACGCGCCTTGCTCAACTACGGCCACACGTTCGGCCACGCGATCGAAACCGCTCTCGGATTCGGTAGATGGCTGCACGGGGAGGCGGTTGCGGCCGGCATGGTGCTGGCCGCGAGGCTCTCGAACCGCCTGGGATTGATCGGTGCGGGCGAGGTGAAGCGCATAGCCGACATCCTGGCGCGCGCCGATTTGCCGGTCGCCGCGCCGGAATTGGGGCTGGAGCGCTACCTCGAGCTGATGGGGCACGACAAGAAGGTTCAGGGCGGGCGTATCCGCTTCGTCCTGCTGGAACGCATAGGCGCAGCCTCGGTCTCCGGCGATGTCCCCCGCGGGGCGCTCGCCGACGTGCTAGGAACTTGTCAGGCTGGGCAGACAAGTTCCTAAGGCAAGACCGCCCGAGGATCAGGTTGAACTTCGATATCATCGCGTCGGCCGTCAGGTCGACGCAATCCTATGCCTGACCTCGCACCGTATGCGGCGCGCGCTGAACGCACCCGCGGCCGCCACCATCGCGAGCCGCCCCCGCGCAATCGCAGCGAATACCAGCGCGACCGCGACCGCATCATTCATTCCACCGCTTTCCGGCGGCTGGAATACAAGACGCAGGTGTTCGTCAATCACGAAGGCGACCTCTTCCGCACGCGGCTTACGCACAGCCTGGAGGTGGCGCAGATCGCGCGCTCCGTGGCGCGCAGCCTGCGGCTCGACGAAGACCTGACCGAGGCCATAGCGCTCGCCCACGACCTCGGGCACACGCCGTTCGGACACACCGGTCAGGACGCTTTGAACGCCTGCATGAAGCCCTACGGCGGCTTCGAACACAACCTGCAGTCGTTGCGCGTCGTGGACCTGCTCGAGCAGCGCTATGCGGCGTTCGACGGATTGAACCTCACGTTCGAAACGCGGGAGGGCATCCTCAAGCATTGCTCGCTCAGGCACGCCCGCCTGCTGGGCGACGTCGGGGAGCGTTTCATCAAGCGGCGGCAGGCGGGGCTCGAAGCGCAACTCGCCAATCTCGCCGACGAGATCGCTTACAACAACCACGACGTGGATGACGGCTTGCGTTCCGGCCTGCTCACCCTCGAACAACTCGCCGGAATCAGGATCTTCGCGCGCCACATGAAAGCGGTGCTGAAGGAGCACCCGCGGCTCGCCGGCCGGCGACTGATCCACGAGACCGTGCGGCGGATCATAGATACCCTGGTGACCGATCTCATTCGGGCGAGTGCGCGCAACATCCGCGCCCACGACCCCGCCTCGGTCGAAGAGGTGCGTACCGCACCGCCGTTGATCGCGTTCAGCCGGCAGATCCGGGACGAGAGCCTGGAGCTGAAGCGCTTCCTGCGCGATCACCTCTACCGGCACTACCGCGTGGTGCGCATGAGCACGAAGGCGCAGCGTATCGTCACCGAGATCTTCCAGGCCTTTCTGGCCGACCCCCGGCTGCTGCCCCCCGAATTCCAGGGCCGCGCGCGCGAAGACACACCTCGCGCCATCGCTGACTATGTCGCCGGGATGACAGACCGCTACGCGATACTGGAGCATCGGCGGTTGTTCTCGATGGAAGAGACCTGAGCAGCCGGCCGAGTGTGCGTTCCTTCAGGGCACAATGCCAGATAGCTTGGCATCACGCGGGCTAGCCGGTAGACTTCCAGGTTCCACTCAACGAGTTAGCATAATTGTTGCGTCGCAACAATCGTCGCCGCCGGGGTTGTGGCGTGTGTCATGGCGGTCATGGTGGAACTGGGGGCAACGTGGGCGAGCGTGGTATTCCTGCAGCACAAGGGCTCTACGATCCGGCGCGCGAGCACGACGCGTGCGGAGTGGGTTTCGTCGCGCATATCAAGGGCAAGAAGTCTCATGCCATTGTCGAGCAGGGGCTCACCGTGCTCAAGAATCTCACGCACCGGGGGGCGGTGGGCTATGACCCCAAGCTCTCCGACGGCGCCGGCTGCCTGATACAGATACCCGACCGGTTCTTCCGCGAAGAAATGGCGAAGCACAGCCTGAAACTGCCGCCCGCGGGACAATACGGCGTCGGCATGGTGTTCCTGCCGCGCGACCCCGCCTCGCGCATCGCGTGCGAGTACGAGATCGAGCGCGCCATACACGATGAGGGGCAGGTCCTGCTCGGCTGGCGCGACGTGCCGGTAGACAATTCAGACCTGGCGGAGCCGGCGAAGCAGCTGGAGCCCGTCATCCGGCAGGTGTTTGTCGGCCGCGGCAAGCGGGTGACGGTCACCGACGCGCTCGAGCGCAAGCTCTACGTCATCAGGAAAAGCTCGGGGCACGCGATCCAGGCCCTCAAGTTGAAGCACGGCAAGGAGTTCTACGTGCCGTCGATGTCGGCGCGCACGGTGTGCTATAAGGGGATGCTCCTCGCCTACCAGGTCGGCGAGTACTACCTCGATTTGAAGGACCCGCGCGTCGAATCCGCGCTCGCGCTGGTGCACCAGCGCTTCTCGACCAACACCTTCCCGAGCTGGGATCTCGCGCACCCGTTCCGCATCATCTGCCACAACGGCGAGATCAACACGGTACGCGGCAACGTGAACTGGATCCGCGCCCGCCAGGGAGCGATATCTTCACCCATACTGGGCAAGGACCTCGAGAAACTCTGGCCGCTGATCTACGACGGGCAGTCGGACTCGGCCTCCTTCGACAACGCGGTCGAGCTCCTCATCATGGCCGGCTACTCCGTCGCCCACGCCATGATGATGATGATCCCCGAGGCGTGGGAGAACCATACCTTGATGGACCCCGCGCGGCGGGCGTTCTACGAGTACCACGCGGCGATGATGGAGCCGTGGGACGGCCCTGCATCGATCGCGTTCACCGACGGGCGCCAGATCGGCGCGACGCTCGACCGCAACGGCCTGCGCCCTTCGCGCTACATCGTCACCGACGACGACCTCGTGATCATGGGCTCGGAATGCGGGTGTCTCCCGGTGCCCGAGGAAAGAGTGGTCAAGAAGTGGCGCCTGCAGCCCGGCAAGATGTTCCTGGTGGATCTCGAGAAGGGCCGCATCATCGACGACAAGGAGC
>CAZQJF010000027.1:0-13842 GCA_964593735.1 uncultured Streptomycetaceae bacterium
CGTAGCGCGAACGCGCGGAGTCGAAGGGTGAACGACCCATTGAACTCCTGCCGTTGATGTTTCGACTCCACTTCGTTACGCTCAACACGAACGGAACTTTAAAGGTTTTGCATCACCTGCCAGGATCAAGGATGAGGGATGAAGTCCTTCCGCCCTCCGCCCTCATCCCTCCTCCTTGATGCCCATCACCCGCACCCAGCTCGAAGCGGCGGCCGCAGCGCTGCAGCTCGCGCTCAAGTTCGACCGCCCGGCGGATTCGGTCCTGCACGAATTCTTTCGCGCGCGCCGCGCGCTCGGGGCGCACGACCGCGCGTTCGTCGCGAACTCGGTCTACGGCGTGCTGCGGCGCAAGCGAACCGTCGACCACCTGACGCCCCAGGGTACGCCCCGGCAGGCCCTGCTCGCGTATCTGGGGCGCCCGGCAGGCTTGAGCGTGCGCGAGCTTGCCCCCCTGTTGCAACCCGAAGAGCAGGCCTGGCTCGCGCGGATCAAAGCCGTGCCGCTCGAGGACCTGCCGCTTGCGGCGCAGGCCGAACTGCCCGACTGGATCGTTGGCCGGCTGAAAGACAATCTATCGGAGGCCGATATCCTGGCGCTCGCGCGCGGTCTCAACCAGGCCGCGCCGCTGGATCTCCGGGTAAACACCCTCCGCGCGGAGCGCGGCGCGGTCTTGCAGCAGTTCGCCGCGGGCGGGATGGCGGCGGTCCCCACGCCCTATTCGCCGGTAGGAATACGGCTCCAGGGCAGGCCCGCGATCGACCGCCAGGCGCTGTTCACCGGCGGGGCGGTCGAAGTGCAGGACGAAGGCAGCCAGTTGCTCTGCTACCTCGTCGCGCCGCGCCGGCACGAGCTGGTCGTGGATTTTTGCGCGGGCGCCGGCGGCAAGAGCCTCATGCTGGGCGCTTTGATGCACTCGCAGGGCCGCATCTACGCTTTCGACACCTCGGCTGCACGGCTCGCCCGCCTCAAGCCGCGTCTCAAGCGTTCCGGTCTGTCGAACATACACCCCCACGTGATAGCGAGCGAAAATGACGTGCGGGTGAAACGGCTCGCCGGCAAGGCGGATCGGGTGCTCGTGGACGCGCCGTGCAGCGGGTTGGGGACGCTGCGCCGCAACCCGGATCTCAAGTGGCGCCAGTCACCGCAATCCGTCGAGGAGCTGAAGGCCAAGCAGGCGGCCATACTCCGGTCGGCTGCGACGCTGCTCAAGCCGGGCGGCCGGCTGGTCTATGCCACGTGCAGCTTCCTCCCGGAGGAAAACGAACGGGTCGTCGCGGACTTCCTTGCCGGACATCCGCGCTTTCGGCAGCTGGACTGCGGCGACCTGCTCAGGCGGCAGGATATCGCGATCGCGACCGGGGAACACCTGCGCCTGGTCCCGCACTTGCATGGCACCGACGGCTTCTTCGCGGCGGCGATGCTCCTGGAATAAGCCGCAGGCGGGTCTCGCCGTTCTTGACCTGGGACAATTGTTTGCCGGCTGGCGCGTGGTACCCTGTACCGCGGTCACAACCGCTTTTGGAGGAACCGGGGCATGGATTCGGCGCGGGCGGATTGGTACGAGCTGCGCGTTGTGGGCAGTGCCGGCACCAGCGCCGGCGCCGCCAGCGGTTTCAAGGAAGGTATCGCTCTCGCCGAGAACGGGCGGCTGTGCGCGGTGTCCTCCGGCGTGGCGAAGAAATTCGTTTCGGCGCAGGAAGCAGTTGAATTCCTTGGAAAGACCACGATACCGGGGGTTTTCAACCTGGAGCCCGTTCGGTGCAGCGTAAAGTCCTGGGAGCCCGTATCAAAATGAACGATACGGGCGGGGGACTCTGAGGGGAGAGCGGTAGCGAGGGGCCATCCCCTCATTTTTTGCAGTTCTAACTCGATTTCAGCCGTGCCTGGGCCTGGTGCGACGGCTCCGGGCGGGCGTACAGGTAGCCCTGGGCTTCATCGCAGTGCAGCAGCCGCAGCAGGTTGGCCTGCTCCTGCGTCTCGACCCCTTCCGCCACCACCTTGAGATTCAGCGCGCGCGCCAGCGATACGATCGTGGAAACGATTGCCATCTGCACCGCACCGGCCGCCATCTTCGAGACGAAGGACTGATCGATCTTCAACGAATTGATCGGAAGCTTGGCGAGATAGGAGAGCGAGGAATAGCCGGTGCCGAAGTCGTCCATGGCGACCTGCATCCCGATCCCCTGGAGCACCTGGAGCTTTTCGATATTGCCGTCGACGTCCTCCATCAACATCGACTCCGTGATTTCGATGTCGATGTAGTCGGAGCCGCGGGCCCCGCCCAGCGCTGTCACTACGTCCTGGACGAATTCCGGCCGGCGGAGCTGGATAACCGAAACGTTCACCGCGATGCGCGGCGGCTTGAAGCCCGCGGCGCGCCATGCAGCGTGGTCGTGCGCGGCGCGCTCGAGCGCCCAACGGCCGGCTTCCAGGATCAGCCCCGTGCTTTCGAGGATGGGAATGAAGTCGACCGGGGATATCAGTCCCCGCTCCGGGTGCATCCACCGCATCAGCGCTTCGAAACCGGTGATGTTCCCCGTAACCAGGTCCACCCGCGGCTGGTAGTAGAGCACGAATTGCCTTTCCTCCACCGCGCGCCGCAGGTCGTTCTCGAGCTTCAACTGCTCGGCGACCTGCGCGTTCATTTGCGGCGCGTAAAAGAGGTATCTGCGCCCCGTGCGCTTGGCGTCCTTGAGGGCCGCCTCGGCGTTCCTGAGGAGGCTGTCCGCGTCGGCCCCGTCGGCCGGATAGACGGCCACGCCGGCCCGGGAGGCGATACGCAGCTCGCGCCCGCCCGCGTCGAAAGGCTGCCCGGTGGCGGCGGCCAGGACCCGTTCGAGCAAGTGCACGATGTCAGCCGCTTCCTCCACGCCGCGCGTCGCGATCGCGAAATAGTCTCCGCCGATATGCGCGAGTACGTCGGTTTCCTCGAGTGCGCTCGTCAGCCGCCGCGAGAATTCGCGCAGCAGCTCGTCGCCCGACTGCCGGCCCACCGTCTCGTTGATCTGCCTGAACCGCTCGATATCGAGCATGATCACCGGGAACGTCACGTGATCGCGCCGCGCCGCGCTCGCGCGCTGCTCCAGCCGGTCCTGGAACAGCGTGCGGTTGGGAATGCCGGTGAGAACATCGTAGTACGCCAGGTAGTCCAGCTTTTCCTCCTTGGCGATGTGGTCGAGGGCGAACGAGACATCGTCGGCCAGCTGGGTCAGCAGCTTGATTTCCTCGTCGTCGAAAAAATCGACCTCCTTCGCGAACAGCGACATGCTCCCGACCGCCGATCCGTCCACCAGCAACGGCAAGGTAACGACCGAGTTATAGCCGCGCCGCATGGCCTCCGACCTGCGCGCGCCGCCCTGTGCAGGCTCCGTGAGAAGATTATTGCTGTACACGGCGCGCTTTTCGTTGATCGCGCGCTCGGCCGTGCCACCGCCCGGGGCCGATTCAGCGCTCGCCGTGGCCCGGCTGTGCGCGAGAATCGAATCAGCGTCCAGGCCTGCGCTGGCGGCTGGGGTCAACTCCAGCGTGCCCGGGTTCAGTGTGTCGATCCAGGCGATCCCGAAGCCGCCATGCTCGACCGCGATGCGGCAGGCTTCCTCGAACAGTTTCTGCCGGTCGCGTATGCGCACGATGGCGGAATTGATACCGGAAAGCACCGCATGGATGCGGCTGAGACGCCGGATCCGCTGGTCCTGCAGCTTGAGCTCGGTGACGTCGCGCGCCAGCCCGTCGATCCGCAGCAGCTCTCCCGCGTTGTCCGTGATCACCCTGCCGCGATCGTGGATCCAGCGCACTTCGCCGTCGGACAGCACTACGCGGTAGGTGGAATCCAGCAACCGTGTCGAGAGCGATCCACGCCGGTCTCGCTCCACGCGTTCCCGGTCCTCGGGATGGACCAGGTCCATCCACCCGGTGGGGTTCGCGATGAGGCTGGTGAGCGGCCTGCGGTAGATCCCGCTCGCGGCCGGGCTGACGTACAGCAGCCGGCGATCGCGCAGAGAATAGGACCAGACGACGTCCGGCAGAGAAGACACGATGTTGTCGAGCCGGCTCCTGGTTTCCTCGAGCTCGTGCTCGATCTTGCGGCGAGCCTCCCGCTCTTCACGTTCCCGCAGTGCGCGCTGGATGACGGGACCGAGGCGGTTCAGCCGGTCCTTCAGCACGTAGTCGGTGGCGCCGCGCTTCATTGCCTCCACCGCCCGATCGTCTCCGATCGTGCCGGAAACGAACACGAACGGAATGTCATTGGTCTTTGCGCGCGCCAGCTCGAGCGCCGTCAGGCCGTCGAAGGACGTGGGCATGCTGAAATCGGAAAGGATCAGATCGGGATTGAAATCCTGCAGCTCGCGCTCGAAAGCTTCGCGGGTATCGACGCATCTCGCCGTGAACTTCAGGCCGGCCCGGCTCAGCTCGCGCTGGCACAGCTCGGCATCCGCGGGCGTGTCTTCCACGATCAGGATGCGCAGGTTTTCACTTTCCACGGTAAACGCTCCCCGCTGCTCGACCGCCGGAGGTATGTCGCTCAAGCAGGACTTCCATTCTTCGCGCAGTCCAGGTGCAGATCAAGGCCGGCCCGGCATACTTCATGCGGGGCCGGCGCCGCGGAGCGTGCGTAATCTCACGGTTTCGTGCACGAATGAGGAATACGTCACGATTCGTGCCGACGGGCACCCGCTAGGAGTGTGTCGGACTTTGTCCCGACACACTCCTTACGCAAAACCGCCCGCAGGCGAAAGCCACACACGCGCTTCAATTCGACGGGGTCCGGTTGATCGCCAGCCAGTAATAGCCCGCCTGCCGGGCGAAATCGGCCAGGGCGTTGAAGTCCACGGGCTTTACCACGTAGCTGTTCACTCCGAGATCATAGCTTCGCGCGACGTCACTTTCCTCCTGGGAGGAAGTCATGATGACTACGGGAATCCGCTTCGTCCGATCGTCCGCCTTGACCGCCTTGAGGACCTCGATGCCGTCGACTTTGGGCATCTTCAAATCGAGCAGGACGAGGCGCGGGGTGGTGTCGGCGCGGTCGGCGTAATCGCCTTCGCGAAACAGAAAATCGAGCGCCTGCTGCCCGTCTTTCACCCACAGCAGCCGGTTGGCAAGCCCCCCGTTCTTGAGGGCGCGCATGGTGAGCTCCGCGTCGAGCGCGTTGTCCTCCACGAGCAGGATCTCGACCTCCTCAAACTGTTCCATGCAGCTGCTCCTTCGGTAAGGTGAAATAGAAAGTCGCGCCTTCGTCCGGCTTTCCGTCGGCCCAGACCCGGCCGCCGTGGCGGGTCACGATCCGTTCCACCAGCGCGAGCCCCACGCCGGTGCCGGGAAAATCACTGGAACTGTGCAGGCGCTGGAACACCCCGAACAGCTTCGCCCGGTAGCGGGGGTCGAAACCCGCACCGTTGTCGCGGACGAAATATACGTGCTCGGCTTCGTTGCTGATCGCGCTCACTTCGATGAGCGGATGTTCCCGCTTCCCGCTGAACTTGAGTGCGTTGGCGAGGAGATTGGCCCACACCTGGCCGAGCAGCGCCCGGTCGCCCTTTGCGCGCGGGAGCATAGCGAGGTGGAAGTCGACCGGCGCGCCCGTGCCGTGTCCGTTCAGGTTCTCGTAATTCGCACGCGCCAGCGCCATCATGTCGATATCGGTCATCTGCATCGACTTGCGGCCGAGACGGGAGAACGCGAGCAGGTCGTCTATGAGCAGCCCCATGCGGCGCGCCTCGTCCTGGATGACGTCGAGCTTACGCCGCGCCTCCGCGTCGAGCTGCGCGCCATGGTCGTCCATCAGCAGCCTGGCAAAGCCGAGAATGGCGCGCAGCGGCGAGCGCAGGTCGTGGGAGACCGAGTAGCTGAAGCTTTCGAGCTCCTTGTTGGCCGATTCGAGCTGCGCGGTGCGGTCGGCGACCCGCTGCTCCAGTTCCGCATTGAGCTGCTGCCTGCCCTCATCCGCGAGACGCCGTTCCGTCATCTCGCGCGCGAGCGACTGGTTGGACGCCTCCAGCGCTTGCGCACTGCGGCCGATCTCGGCGAGCATGTCGTTGAAGGCGTCCACGAGCTGCCCGATCTCGTCCTCGGTCGTCTTGGCGGCACGCAGGGTAAAATCTCTATGTTCGACCACCTTGCGCGCCACCGCCGCGGTGGCCAGGATCGGCTTGGTGAGGGCATTCTGGAGCCACGCGGAGATCAGCACCGCCACGAGCAGGCTCAACGCCGCGACCGCTCCGAATATCCCCAGGTAGTCCGCCAGGCGCTCGAACCACCGATAATCCGCTTTCAGGTATACCGTCCCGAGGATCTCGTTGTTCTCCACGATGCGCTTGAACACCACGAGGTTTCCGCCCTCGACCTGCGACCCGTCCGCCTCGGGCAGCCGGGGAAGGGCCGGATCGGCGATCCCCGCGCGCCCGTAGCTGGCGAATATCCTGCCCCTCGCGTTGTAGATCGCGGCCGAAGCGATCGTGGGCTTCGCCTTGAGCAGCAGCAGATTTTCACTCGCCGCCTTGGCATCGTCGAAGGCGAGCGCGGCGGCGCTCGCGCCCCCCAGTATGTCCGCCTGGGTGACGAGATCGTTGATGCTCGCCTCGCGGTACGCGCGCAGGTCGTAGGTCATCAGCGCGCTCCCCGCCACGATCAGCGCCGCCAGCGCCGCGGCGAGCGCCACCAGCGCGAACTTGCGACGTATCGAGCGCGTGACGGTGCGCAGCATCAGGGCGTTCCCGTGCGAACCTGCTGGGCGACCGCGAGCAGGCGCGAGGAGAGCTTGAGCTTGTTCTTCTCCGCCGAGTCGAGCGCCACTTCGAAACGCACGCGCCGCTCGGCGATCACGAAGTTGATGACGCTGCCCTGCGCCAGCGCCCCGTCCGACTCGGTCACCGTCAGCACCGAATGCGGCTGCGCGCTCTGCATCCATAGATTGAGCAGGGCGCTCTCGGCTTTCCCGACGAACAGGATGTGAACCCCCGCCAGCGATTCCCCGGCCTTCACGCGTTTCACGGTGACGGGCCGGCCCTCCACCGTGCGCCCGCTCGTGGCCTGCACCAGTTCCGCGGCAAGCCCGTCGGCGCCCGCCACCGCGATCGTGAGCGGCGCATCCGGCCGGGCGAACGCCGCTGCGGGCCACCCCACGTAGCTGGCAAACTTGTAGAGAAACGCCGCCTTCACCCGGTACTCGAGCGATCCGGCATCTTCGGCGGCATGCGCCATGCGCGCGGGCAAGACGAATCCGCCGGCCGCCAGGCACAGGGACGCCGCCAGTAGAACGAGGCGCAACAAACGGCTCGCTGCGGGCATCACCGTCATAGCCGCCATTGCATGTTGAGAAACAGCGCGCGCTCGTACTCGCTGCGCGTTGCGGCGCCACCGAACTCGGCGTGCCCGGGATCGAAGAGGTTTTGCAGCGTGAGGGATAGTTCCAGGTCGCGGCTGATACGCCAACCCAGCCGCGCGTCAACGGCCGTATAGGCGGGGACGGTTGAAAACGACGGCGCGCCGACGTGCCGCACGATCACATCGAGGTCGTGCTTCGCGGACAGATCGAGCGACGAGCGCAGCATCCACTGATGATTGGGATCGTTTCCCAGCGCGCCGATGCCGGCTACGTCCCTGCTGTCCGGCTTGAGCGCCAGACGCTGCTTCAACAACACCACGCCGCCGGAAAGCCGCCACGTCCTGGCCGCCTGCCAGGTGGCCCACCCCTCCACGCCGTTCGTCGTCCCTTCGATCTTGTTATCGATCACGAATCTGCCGCCGGGCACGGCCTCGAAACTGCGCAACCGGTCGTGGATATGGTGGAAGGCGGTGACCGAGTACGACCATGCGCTCGAAGGCTGGGCCCGGTAGCCCGCTTCGATGACGTTCGATATTTCGGAGCGGAAGTTGGGGCCGCCCGCCAGCACGGGCGTGCCCGTTCCGGGGGCGAAGGTGAACAACTCCCGGTCGAGGCGCGACGGCGCGCGCACGGCCCGCGAGAGGGCACCCCACAGGAGCTGGTTGGACGAAAGTTTCCACGCGAGGCGCGCGCTCGGGAGCAATTCCGTGCCGGTATAGGTATTGGTCTCTACCTTGATCCCTGCCGTCAATTGCAGGTCTTCGCGCAGGCTGATCTCGTCCTGCACGAAAACGTTTGCCCAGTTCAAGGACTTGCTGGCCGGCAGGAACGCGAGCGACGCGCTGTTCTCGACGTGGTCGCTGGCATGCCGGTATCCCGCCCCCCAAAGCAGCTGGTGTGCCCCCGACTGCCGGCCCGCGTGCTGGAACTCGAGGTCCAGTATGTCGAGTTCCTCCCGGAACACGCCCGACAGATTCCGCATGGTCCGGTCGAAATAAGCTTGCAGGCGCATCTCGGAACCGCTCGCCAGCTTCTGGTTCCAGCGTCCGAGAAGATTGATGCCCTCGATCCGGTTTTTCCCCGGAGCGGCCGCCTCGAGCTCGCCCCGGTAGGCATCCCCCTGCAGCGTCAGATCGCGCCCGGCGTCGTTCAAGTCGGCGCGGAATCCCAGTTGTCCCTTCTGCCAGCCGTCACGCACTTCAGTGCCGGTGGCGCGCTCGGTGTTCTGGTGCTCGAAGCCTTTTCCGTAGACCCGGTAGTGGCCGTTCGGGCCGAGTTTCCCACCGTACCGGAAAGCGCCGCCGCTGCTCGAGGTCCCGATGCCGGCATTGATCGACCCCCCCTGGGTGTCCCGTGCCGGGCGGGTGATGACGTTGATGACGCCGTTCACGGCATTGGCGCCCCAGAGCGTGCCGCCGGGCCCGCTGATTACCTCGATGCGCTCCACATCCTCGAGCATGACGTCGTTGGCGTCCCAGAAGACGCCGGAAAACAGGGGGGTGTAGACCGTGCGGCCATCGATGAGCACGAGCAGCTTGTTGCCGATCGAGTTGTTGAAGCCGCGCGCGCTGATGGCATAGCCGCTCGAGCTCGTTCTCGCGACTTGCAGATTGGGCGCGAGCCGCAAGGCTTCCGGGAGCGTCACCACGCCGGAGCGCCGGATGTCCTCGTTTGTTATGACGAAAATCGAGGCGGGCGCGTCGGCCAGCCGTTCCGCCCGCCGCGACACCGAAGTCACTTCGATATTGGCGAGCTGCTCCAGGGAGAGCTCGACGAGATCGGCCGCTGCCCGGAGATCTGCGGCGCCGGCGGGAAAGAACGCGAACGCGGTCAATGCCCCGAGGATGCAAACTGACCTGCGCTTGGGGCGCGCATGATCCGCACTAACCATGGTCAATGCCTTTCGGCAGCGAAAAACAGGCCACCTTGTCCGAGCCGGGCCCGCAGGACCACCCCGGACTCAGTACCGTTTGCACGGCTTGACGGGAATGCTGGGTCTTGGCTCTTTCGCATTAACTTATAACGGCAAATTATTGTTTTATCAATGCTTCAACAACTTGAAATCGAGCGTACGACACGTTCATGAGTCCGCGCGACTGCGCGGAATCTGTTTCCCGGTCTGGTTTCCAGCGCTATCCTACTGTAAAGGTTTAGGTTTCAACAGGATCCGCGGCCTCGCTGCGCCACGACCAAGGGCGGCACGCGGGCGCAAATGCTTCAAGAACATCATCAAGGGACGTTTCGTAGCTTCCGATGTCTATACGGAACTCTGGCGGCGGTTCAAGGCGGCGGGCATCTGAAACCGATCCATCTCGAGCCGCCGCCGGTAGTTAGCCGGCCTGGGCTGCATTTTATTTACGCATCATTATCATGCAGATATGGCGCAATTCGCAGGGATGCGCAGGTCCACGTGATGCAGATAAAGCTATGCCTAAGTCTTGAATTTGGTTAGACTTTGCCGCATATGTAGTAAGACTTTCTACGAGGGCATTATGGCAACAGGGGTATTGACGGGCGTGTTCGACCTTCCGTGGTGGGGCTATGTCGTCTATGCCCTGGCCGTCACCCACATCACCATCGCGGCAGTGACCATATTCCTGCATCGCTGCCAGGCGCACCGCGCCCTCGATCTGCATCCCGTCATCAGCCATTTCTTCCGTTTCTGGCTCTGGCTCACCACCGGCATGATTACGAAGAACTGGACCGCGATCCACCGCAAGCATCACGCCCGGTGCGAGACCGAGGAAGACCCGCACAGCCCGCAGGTCGAGGGCATCAACAAGGTGCTGTGGGAGGGCGCGGAACTCTATCGCAGGGAAGCGCGCAACCAGGAAACGCGCGAGAAATACGGCCTCGGCACACCGGACGACTGGATCGAGCGCAACCTCTACACCAGTCACGACCGCATCGGCATCGGCTCTCTGCTCGTCATCAACTTCGTCCTGTTCGGATTCGCCGGGATCGCGATCTGGGCGGTGCAGATGGCGTGGATACCGTTCTTCGCGGCGGGCGTGATCAACGGCATCGGACACTACTGGGGCTACCGCAATTTCCAGCCGGAGGACGCCAGCACGAATATCGTGCCGTGGGCGATCCTCATCGGCGGGGAAGAGCTGCACAACAATCACCACGCTTATGCGAGCTCGGCGCGTTTCTCCAACCGCTGGTACGAGTTCGACGTCGGCTGGTTCTACATCCGCCTGATGCAAACGCTGGGCCTGGCGCAGGTGAAGAAGGTTGCGCCCGCGCTGAAGCTCGACGAAGCCAAGACGACATGCGATTCCGCCACGGTTCAGGCGGTAATTACGCACCGCTACGAAGTGCTCGCCAAGTACGCAAAATCGCTGAGCCAAACCTGCGCCGAAGAGATCAAGAACCTGAAAGCGCGCGCCGTGAGCGTGGACCGCTCGATGGTCAGGCGCATGCTGCACATGGACGCTGCCACCCTGCCCGACACCGATCGTGCCGAGATGGACCAGGCGTTCACGAACAGCAAGGTGCTGGCGACGGTCTACACGATGCGCCAGGAACTGACTGCGCTGTGGCAGCGGTCGAGCACCTCCACGGAGCAGCTGGTCCGCCAGCTCGAGGACTGGTGCGCGCGCGCCGAGGCGAGCGGGATCATTGCGCTGCAGGAATTCAGCCGCCGGCTGCGCTACTACGCCTAGTGCCGGTCCTGCTCCGCCGCGAGAGAATTCAGGCCGTCTCCCCGAACGCTGTCGAATCCCGCCGTCCCGGCCGCTAATGGACCGGCACTAAATATTCAGTCTACGACTGAATCAAGGATATCAATAGAAAAAGCCCGCTCGATGGCGGGCTTTTTTTCGGGGAGTATCGGACAGGGAAAGTGACTGTGGGTTTCGTGGCCCCTTCACCCTGATTCCCGCGCGTTGAACGGCGCTTCTCCGTCCGTTCGAACGTGCAGAAATAAAACGGCGACGCCAGTCGTCCGTTTTATTTGATCTTGGTTTCCTTGTAGATCACGTGCTTGCGCGCCACCGGGTCGAATTTCTTGAGTTCCAGCTTTTCGGTCATCGTGCGCCGGTTCTTGGTTGTCGTGTAAAAGTGGCCGGTCCCTGCCGTCGATTCGAGCTTGATCTTCTCTCGCATGGCCTACTCCTTCAGGTTCCTTCAGATTTCGCCGCGCGCCCGCAACTCCACGAGCACGGCGTCGATACCCTTCTTGTCGATAGTGCGCAAACCCGCCTGCGATACCCTGAGGCTGATCCAGCGATTCTCGCTTTCGACCCAGAAGCGGCGATGGTGCAAGTTCGGCAGGAAACGACGCCGCGTCTTGTTGTTGGCGTGGGATACGTTGTTGCCCATCATGGGCTTCTTGCCGGTGACTTGGCAGACGCGTGACATGGAATGCTCCGGAATCTCGAAGGCGCGGATTCTACAGCGTTTTCGCGCCCGGTTCAAGGTTCAAGGTTCAAGGTTCAAGCTTGGTAGACAACCGGCACTATTGATTGGAACTGAACCTTGAACACTGAACTTTGAACCTGGAACAACTCCTTACAGCAACCCGCGCTCCGCGAACGACATCGCCGCGCCGCCGCCGATCACGAAGTGGTCGAGCACCTTAACGTCCACCAGCGCAAGCGCCTGCTTGAGCGCTTGCGTGAGCGCTTCGTCCGAACGCGACGGCTCGGCCACGCCCGAAGGATGGTTGTGGGCGAAGATTACCGCTGCCGCGTTGTGATGGAGTGCTCGTTTCACGACTTCGCGCGGGTAGACGCTCGTCTGGGTAAGGGTGCCGCGAAACAGCTCCTCGACCGCCAGGACGCGGTTCTGCGCGTCGAGAAATACCGCGACGAAAACTTCGTGCGGCCGCTCCTGCAGCTTCAGCCTCAGGTAGTCGCGCACCGACTGCGGGGAGCTCAACGCGGAACCCCGGTCGAGTTTCTCGCGCAGGGCGCGCCTCGCCATTTCCATTACGGCGGCGAGCTGGGCGTACTTGGCGCTGCCGAGCCCGGTAGTCGCGCACAGCGACTTCAAGTCCGCCGCGACCAGCGCGGAAACCGAACCGAAGCGCGCCAACAGATCACGCGCTACGTCGAGCGCGCTCCTGCCCTTCGTACCCGTTCGCAGCAGGATCGCGACGAGCTCGGCATCGGACAGGCTTTCCGCGCCTTTTCGTATCAGCCTTTCCCGCGGGCGATCAGCCAGCGGCCAGTCGGTGATGGCCATATAGCGGGTGAATCGTCAATGGTGAATGGTGAATCGTTAATACATTAACGGTCCGATACCGGAGCTCGTTTACGAACGCTTCGGTTTTCCACTCACCATTTACCATTCACCGCGTTTACAGTTACACTGCTGCGACTTATTGTCTGAAAAACAAAGACGTGGCGGACATTGCTCTCAGAAGAATCGTGCTCGGCGTAACCGGCGGTGTCGCTGCGTACAAAGCAGCCGAGCTTACCCGGGAGCTCCTGCGCAACGGTTTCGATGTTCAGGTCGTCATGACCGCGGCGGCGCGCGGCTTTGTCACGCCCGAGACGTTCCAGGCGCTTTCCGCGAACCCCGTTTATACCGACATGTGGGATGCGCGCATCCGCGACAACATGGCGCACATCGAGCTGTCCCGGGGCAAGGACGCCATCGTAGTGGCCCCCGCCACCGCCGACTTCATTGCGAAGCTCGCAAACGGCCTGGCAGACGACCTGCTCTCGGCATTGTGCCTGGCGCGGGCATGCCCGCTCATCATCGCACCGGCGATGAATCGCGAGATGTGGGACAACGCGGCTACCCGCCGCAACATCGATCAGCTGGCCCGGGACGGCGTAGCCATCCTGGGTCCCGCAAGCGGCGATCAGGCGTGCGGGGAAGTCGGGATGGGGCGCATGGTTGAGCCTACGGAGATCGCGGAAGCGGTGGCCAGCTTCCTCGCACCCAAGCTGCTGCGCGGCACACGCGTACTGGTCACGGCGGGCCCCACGTTCGAGGCCATAGACGCGGTGCGGGGGATAACCAACCAGAGCTCCGGCAAAATGGGCTATGCGGTTGCGCGCGCCGCCCTCGAAGCGGGGGCGAGAGTGACGCTGGTTACCGGCCCCACCAGTCTCGCGGCCCCGCTCGGGGTCCAGCGCATAGACGTCGTATCCGCGCGCGAAATGTTTCACGCCGTGAAGAAGCACGTCGGGACCGCGGACATCTACATCAGCGTCGCGGCGGTGGGCGACTACCACGTGGTCAATCCGCGCGCGCAGAAGATCAAGAAGAACGGGCGCAACCTCAGGCTGGAGCTCGCGCCCAATCCGGACATACTCGCCTGGGTCGCGAGCCGGCCGCGGCCGCCGTTCTGCGTCGGGTTCGCGGCGGAAAGCGAGAAGCTGCGCGAGCACGCCGAGGCCAAACGCCGCGCGAAAAAAGTACCGCTCCTGGCGGCCAACCTGGTGCAGCGCGCCATCGGGGCCGATGATAACGAAATCCTGCTGCTCGATGACAAGGGCGCGCACCCGTTGGCTCGCGCCCCCAAGGAGCACATAGCGCGGCAGTTGATTGCCCACGTCGCC